>CAYYWN010000279.1:0-3597 GCA_964474485.1 uncultured Clostridium sp.
TGGGATCAGCAGCTGGATCAGAAGTTTGCATAGCAAGTGTTCTTAGAATTTCAGCAAGATATGCAAATTTAGATACTGTAGAGGATGGATATGGAATAAACATGCTACCTCTTGCGACTTTCGCATTGGAACATTATAGAAATGATGATTGTATACACTTCAAGCCACGTTTTGATTGTGAAACAGGATACAGTTTAAATGAAATAAGTTTACTATCAAAAATGCATAAAGCTATAGCTGTAATACAATTTAAGTTGGAAAAAGAAGTAATAGAAAAAAGACCGGAATTTCATATGGATGAGAGGTTATTATTAAACAAGATAAATTATGAAGAAGGTACTATAGAAATAGATGGTAAGGTTTACAAGTTAACAGATAGTAACTTTCCAACCATAGATCCTAAAGATCCTTATAAATTAACGGAAGATGAGGAAATTTTAGTAGAAAAGCTGAAGTCTTCTTTTATAAATAGTGAAAAATTACAAAAGCATGTAAGATTTCTTTTTGCAAAAGGCAGTATATATTTAAAACATAACTCGAATTTACTTTTTCATGGATGTATTCCACTAAATGAAGATGGAAGCTTTACTAAGGTTATGTTAAAAGACAAAGAATTTAAGGGGCGAGCACTTTTAGATGAATTTGAAAGATTAGCAAGGGAAGCTTACTTTTATAAGAGTAATTCAACAGCTAAACAGTATGGATTAGATACAATATGGTATCTATGGACTGGCCCTTTTTCTCCTTTATTCGGAAAGGATAAGATGACTACCTTTGAAAGATATTTTATAGAGGATGAGGAGGCCCATAAGGAACCTAAAAATTCTTATTACAAGTATAGAGATGAAGAAAGTGCTTGCAATAGAATATTGGGAGAATTTGACATGGATAATTTTAACTCTCATATAATAAATGGACATATGCCTGTGCAAAAGAAAAATGGAGAAAGTCCTATAAAGGCAAATGGAAAGC
The DNA here is from genome assembly GCA_964474485.1 of uncultured Clostridium sp. Lineage (GTDB taxonomy): Bacteria > Bacillota > Clostridia > Clostridiales > Clostridiaceae > Clostridium_L. Next base: position 973 of record CAYYWN010000279.1, read on the forward strand.
TCTTAGTTATAGATGGTGGATTTTCAAGAGCATACCAAAGAAAAACTGGAATTGCAGGATACACATTAATCTATAATTCCTTTGGACTTCAGTTAGTTTCACATGAACCCTTTAAGTCTACGGAAGCTGCTATAATCGAAGAAACTGATATTTTATCATCTATGGTAGTTTTAGAACAAAATGTAGAAAGAAAGACTGTAGCAGATACGGATGTAGGCGAAGAGTTGAAAAAACAAATTAAAGATTTAAAGATGTTACTTTTAGCCTATAGAAAAGGACTTATAAAAGAAAAAAGATAGAGATTTTATCTCTATCTTTTCATTTCATTAAATAGTACATATAGTCCAATTCCAATTAAAATAACTGGGAATATCAATTTATAGTCCATCCAATAAAATAACTTATTGAACACTTGATTTAGTATTGACATAACAGAAACTATGGTAAGTATAAAAATAGGAATTAAAAGTCCCTTTTCTCTATTTCCAAACCAGTATAATTGAAACAATCCAATAGCTACAGAAAGTGGATAAAGGGGCCATATATATTTTCTGAGATGAAAACTTGAAATATTTTCTATTAAAAATAATGTGCCTAAAGTAGTAAGTATACCTCCAGGGACTAATATTCCTGGATCTTTTCGTGTTTCGAAATATTTTACCTCAAAAAGTATACCTGGAACTAAAAGAAAAAGGGGCCAAAGATTTCTAAAGCTAAGTATGTCTATAAAAAAGATTCTATTTATTAAGGCGGATAATCCTAAAAGTATTAATATAATACCAAAGATAATGTTACCTTTCTTCATAAAAATTCACTCCTTTGCAAAGTTTATATATATAAATTCTATTACAAGTTAGAACATTTGTAAAATGCTTAAAGTAATAATTGTTTTAGAGTTTAGGTGACTATAGTCATAATTTAAAGATAATCTATATAAAAATAGCTATCAAGTGCATTTAATAATTCTTATTTTTAATATTATACAAAAAGGGTTTTTAAATTAGTACGAAATTTTTTATGAATTTATTAATAAATTCTTCATATTATATTAAATCCTTTTATAAAACATTATATCTTTTTTTATATAAGAAAAAAAATTAAGTTTTGAATAATGTGTGGATTATTCTGAATTTAACATATAAAATGTAATTGTGGGTATATTTTAATATTTAAGAATATTTATAATATTTAAGAAAGGTTGGTTGCTATGATAAGTAATGTAGATATTTTAGAAGCTATGACAATAAAATTAGATGATGAACTTCCAAAGGTTATTGAATTTAAGGAAGGTATAAGACGAGCTCCAGATAGAGGTTTTACACTTACAAAAGATCAAACACAAATAGCCTTAAAAAATGCCTTAAGATATATACCAGAGAAATATCATGAAACTTTGGCTCCTGAGTTTATGGAGGAACTTAGAACTCGTGGAAGAATATATGGATATAGATATAGACCAGAGGGAAGAATACACGGTAAACCTATAGATGCTTATAAAGGAAATTGTATCGAAGGTAAAGCTTTTCAGGTTATGATAGACAATAACTTGGATTTTGATATAGCTCTATATCCTTATGAACTTGTAACCTATGGTGAAACGGGACAAGTATGTCAAAATTGGATGCAATATAGATTGATAATGAAATATTTAGAAGCCATGACAGAAAATCAAACATTAGTTATAGAGTCTGGACATCCTTTAGGACTTTTCAAATCAAAACCCGAAGCACCAAGGGTTATAATAACCAATGCTTTAATGATAGGTATGTTCGATAATAATGAAGACTGGCATTATGCTATGCAAATGGGAGTGGCAAATTATGGTCAGATGACTGCTGGTGGTTGGATGTATATAGGACCTCAAGGTATAGTACATGGAACATTTAATACTATATTAAATGCTGGAAGACAAAAATTAGGTATAGGTCCAGATGAAGATTTAAGAGGTCATATATTTGTTTCTTCCGGACTTGGTGGAATGAGCGGAGCACAGCCAAAAGCTATAGAAATATCTGGTGGAGTAGGAATAGTTGCAGAGGTAGATTATTCTAGAATAGAAACTAGATTTAAGCAAGGATGGGTAAGCAAGGTATCTTCAGATTTGAAGGAAGTATGTGATTTAGCCAAAGAGTACATGGATAAAAGGGAGCCTATATCCATAGCTTATCATGGAAATATAGTAGATTTACTACAATATGCTGTAGAAAATCAATTTCATATAGAATTATTATCAGATCAAACTTCTTGTCATGCAGTTTATGAAGGTGGATATTGTCCTCAAGGAGTAAGCTTTGATGAAAGAACAAAATTATTAAAAGAAGATAGAGAAAAGTTTAAGACTTTAGTTGATGCTAGTCTTAGAAGACATTTTGAATTTATAAAGATTTTAGTGGATAGAGGAACATATTTCTTTGATTATGGAAATTCCTTCATGAAAGCTGTTTATGATGCCGGTGTCCAAGAGATATCCAAAAATGGTGTGGATGAAAAAGATGGCTTTATTTTCCCGTCTTATGTTGAAGATATTATGGGGCCAGAGCTTTTTGACTATGGGTATGGGCCCTTCAGATGGGTCTGTCTCAGCGGCAAAAAGGAAGATTTGCGTAAAACTGACGAGGCGGCGAT
>CAYYWN010000280.1:0-3578 GCA_964474485.1 uncultured Clostridium sp.
TAAAGAAAGAAGGTTACGGGGTATGAAAGATTTGAAAGACATAAATGAGTCCATATTAAAAGATAATGTAGAACATGGTTATGAAGGATATACAGAAAACATATTTAAAGAAAAGGTTATAAAATCATTTGGTTGTGGGTGTCAAGGAAGAGATTCATCTAAGGGTGAGTCAAGGTGTAATTGTAAAAATAAAAAATAGTGATAGTAGATATAAATTTTAAAAGACTTCTTAATAAAGGTCCCCTTAAATTAGACTATGAATTTAAGGGGGTAACCTAGTTTCGGTAATTTCAAAGTTTACTTATATGGGGATAGTTCAAATATAAATATAATAACTATTATATTTATATTATTCCTTTTTCATTAAGAAAAACTTTGTATTTCATATCAGTTATAAGTATGTGGTTACTTACCCAGTCCAACAAAAAAGAAAGTGCTTCTAGCATGGACCTTTTTTGATTTATATAGATATCTTCATTAAACTCTAAGCTTTTTATTTTATTTATAAAAATGTCATGTTGGGCTTTATGTATAGCAATATCTTCATATCCATTATTAACCATTAGGTCTTCCTCAAATTGAAAGTGATAGATTGTATAATTTGTTAGTTCATTAAAAATTTGTTTAACATCATCGTATTGATCGGTTATAACGTCGTATTCTTTTATATAATTAGATAATTTACTGGCAATTATAAATAGCTCTTTATGTTGATTATCTATATCACTTATATTGACACTATAAGAATCTTTCCAAAAAAACATAAAAATTTCCCCCTTATCTTTGATATTAGATATATTATTATATCATAGAGTTTCTTACTTAATATTATAAAATTGAATTTGTAGAAGATTCTATTATTAATGTTAATAAGATTTTAGTCCTAAAAGTTAACTTAACTTGAAAAACAAATATATAAATGCTATAATTCATTGATAATACAAAAACATAAAGTTATATTACTCATAAAATATAATTTGTAAAATAAGAATATATGATAAACTTATATTTGATTAGAATAGTATAATGTATATTACAGATGTCTAGGAGGGAAAGAATGGGTAAGCCTAGTATGTTTAGTAAAGATTACCAAAGTAAAATGCGAAGACGAAGATTTAAAGTAGTATTTATAATATTGATTGTAGTTATTACTGTAGGAACTATCTTTTATAGTGGATATATATCTAATTTTATAGAAGAAACGAAAAAACAATATAAAGTTAACAAAGAAAAACAAGATAAAGAAGAACAAGAACAAATTGAACAAGAAACAAAAATGAAAGAAGAAGCATTGGAAATTGATGAAGAAAAGGATATAAAATCCACAGAAGAACTTTATTATGAAGTTGAGATTACTAATGGTTCTACAGTAAAACTTATATACGAAAATCAAAATCAAGAAAAAAAGTATAAGTTTTTAGATATTAATGGACAAAAGGTAAGTTTTGATATAAATCCTTCAGGAAAGAATATGATTATATATGAGGAAGATACTCAAAATTTATTTATTTATGATATTAATGGACAATATGTAGATGGAACCTTAAAGAGTTTTACATCTACGTCTGCTAATAAAATTTTTGATAAAAGTGCAGTATTAGAGAAAGAGCCATCATATATATGGTGTGGTACGCCTAAATTTTATAATGATAGCAAAATAGCATATATAAGTCAGCTTCCTTGGTTTGGAAAAGAAGATAAGTATATATGGATCCTAGATTTAAATGGTTTATCTCACAAAAATACAAATATAGTAGGCCAAAAATTAACCATAAATGGTAATAAAGATAAAGGCCTTGAGATAGATATAGATGATACTTTGAATTATATAACAATTGATGATACTATAATAAAATAAAAAAATTATAAGGCTTTATAAAAAGACTATAGCTGAACCTTAATTTAAAATTATTCCATATAATATTTGAAATAGTTTTTATAATTATGTTATAATATCTAGGTTAGTATATAGCTTTTAATATAAGAGTTTATTAGGAGGAATTACAGGATGAACGTTAAAATGGAAAAACCAGAAACAAATATGGTTAAACTGGAAATTACAGTAGATGCTAAAAAGTTTAATGAAGCATTGAAGAAATCATATAATAAAAATGTAAAGAAATTCAATGTGCCAGGATTCAGAAAGGGCAAAACACCTATTGGGATTTTAAAGCAATATTATGGCATAGAAGTACTTTATGAAGATGCTATAAACTTCTGCTGCGAAGATACATATCCAAAAGCTGTAGAAGAAAATAGTCTTGAAGTAGTAGATTATCCTGAGATAGACATAGTTCAATTAGAAGAAGGAAAAGATTTTATTTATACTGCAAAAGTTGCAGTGAAACCGGAAGTTGAACTTGGAGAATACAAAGGACTAGAAATCAAAAAACAAAAACATGACATAGATGAAGAAGAAGTTGAAAAACAACTTAAAGCTATGCAAGAAAAAAATGCTAGATTAGAAGTTAAAAAAGAAGGAAAAGTTGAAGATGGTAATATCGCAGTTATAGATTTTAAAGGCTTCATAGATGGAGAGATTTTTGAAGGTGGAGAAGGAAAAGAGTATCCACTTGAAATAGGATCAGGAACATTTATAGCAGATTTTGAACAACAATTAATAGGAACTGCGATTGGAGAAAATAAAAATATTAACGTTAATTTTCCAGAAAACTATGGCAATGAAGATTTAAATGGAAAACCAACTACCTTCGAAGTAACAGTAAATGAAATAAAGGTTAAAGAACTTCCGAATTTAGATGACGAATTTGCTAAAGAAGTATCCGAATTTGATACTTTAGAAGAATTAACAAAAGATATAAAAGCAAAACTAGCAGAAGATAATGAATTAAAAGAAAAAAGGGAATTTGAAGAAGCTGTAATAGAAGCTATTTGTGCTAATACAACTATAGATATACCAGAAGTAATGATTAAAAAAGAGATAGACCAAATGATGAAGGACTTAGAGATGAGACTTCAATATCAAGGATTAGATCTTGAAACTTATTACACATATACAAATAATACAGAAGAAAAAATGAGAGACTTCATGAAAGAAAATGCAGAAAAGAAAGTTAGAACTGACTTAGTTCTTCAAAAAATTAGTGAAGTGGAAAAAGTGGAAGCTACAGAAAAAGAGATAAGAGAAAAAGCTATGGAAGTTGCAAGACAATATGGAGATAAAGAAATAGAAAAAACAGCTGATTTAATTGTTAATGCTCAAGGTGAATTATTAAAATCAGATGTAATAATTGCAAAGACTTTAAACTTACTAGTAGAAAGCAGTAAAGCTATAGAAGAATAAGATTTGAATTATATTGCCAGAATAATTGATTTCTGGCAATTGTTTTTAATACAATAGAATTTATATAGAATTTGATGTATAATTGATATATAATATTAAATAAATATTATTATATAGTTACAATATGAAAAATTGGTTATATTATATAATGTAAGATATTTTAAGGAGGTAATGGTATGAGTTTAGTACCTATGGTAGTAGAACAAACTAATAGAGGAGAGAGATCTTACGATATATTTTCAAGACTTTTAAAAGATAGAATAATACTTTTAAG
>CAYYWN010000281.1:0-3578 GCA_964474485.1 uncultured Clostridium sp.
CCTTGTCCCCGCTTTCCCTGATTTTCTCTTTCATTTTAGGTGAAGATGAAATTAAAACAAGAATTGCTAAAATAAAACGAATGTCTGATGGACAGCAATATGAAATTAAATTAGAGAACTTACAAGAAATTATTAATATAATAAAAGCTTAATTTACAAGAAAGGAAGGGAACGAAATGGCAGAAGCGTTAAACGGCTTAAAGAGAACCAAGATGTGTGGTGATCTTCGTGAAACTGATATATCAAATAAAACAACTGTAATGGGTTGGGTTCAAACAAAGAGAAATTTAGGTGGACTACTTTTTATGGACTTACGAGATAGAACAGGCATACTTCAAGTTGTTTTTAAAGAAGATGTACCTGAGGATGTATCTATAAAGGGAGATACCATAAGGCCAGAATACTGTATTGCAGTAACAGGAGTAGTTGTAAAAAGAGAATCAATAAATGAGAATATGCCTACAGGAATGGTGGAACTTAATGTAGAAACAATAAAGATATTATCTGAATCAGAAACACCGCCTATATATATAAAGGAGAATTTAGATGCTGCGGAATCCATAAGATTAAAATATAGATATTTAGATCTTAGAAGACCTGACATGCAAAGTATATTCTATATAAGGCATAAAGTATCTAAAGCTATAAGAAACTTTTTAGATAAAGAAGGATTTTTAGAAATAGAAACTCCAATGCTTACTAAAAGTACTCCAGAAGGTGCAAGAGACTACTTAGTACCTAGTAGAAACTATGAAGGTATGTTTTATGCACTACCACAATCACCACAGCTATTTAAGCAATTATTGATGGTATCAGGCTTTGATAAATACTTTCAAATAGTTAAGTGTTTTAGAGATGAAGATTTAAGATCTAATAGGCAACCTGAATTTACTCAAGTAGATCTTGAGATGTCATTTGTTGAAGCAGATGATGTTATGACACTAAATGAAAAATTAATAGCAACTGTTTTTAAGGAAGTTTTAAATGTAGAAGTAAAAATGCCTTTTAAAAGACTTACATACAAGGATGCTATGGAAAAGTATGGCTCTGATAAGCCAGATTTAAGATTTGGAATGGAGATAAAAGATATAAGTTCAATAGTGAAAGATGCAGAGTTTAAAGTGTTCAAAGATGCATTAGAAATCAAAGGTTCAGTAAGAGCTCTTTGTGTAAAAGGTGGATCTTCTATGGGAAGAAAAGACATAGATAGATTAGGTGAGTTCGTAAAGACTTATAAAGCAAAAGGTCTTGCATGGATATCTTTAAAGGATGAAGAAATAAAATCTCCAATATCTAAATTCTTAAGTGAAGATGAATTAAATGGAATAATAGAATCTGTAGAAGGAAAATCTGGAGATTTAATATTAATAGTAGCAGATAAAAATTCAGTGGTATTTCAAGCTTTAGGGGCTTTAAGATTAGAAATTGCTAAAAAGCTTGAGATCTTAAAAGATAATAAAGAATTTAATTTTTCATGGATTACAGAGTTTCCACTTGTAGAATATAATGAGGAAGAAAATAGGTTTCAGGCGGCACATCACCCATTTACTTGTCCTATGGATGAAGATATACAATATTTAGAATCAGATCCGAGCAGAGTTAGAGCTAAAGCTTATGATATGGTTCTTAATGGAGAAGAATTAGGGGGAGGAAGTATAAGAATACATGACTCTAAGCTCCAAGAAAGAATGTTTAATGTTTTAGGATTTACCAGTGAAAGTGCATGGGAAAGATTTGGATTCTTATTAGAATCCTTTAAATTTGGGCCACCACCTCATGGGGGATTAGCTTTTGGTCTTGATAGAATAGTTATGTTTATGGCAGGAACAGATAATATAAAAGATGTTATTGCATTTCCTAAAAATCAAAATGCATTCTGCCCACTTACAGAAGCACCAAATGTGGTGGATTTAAAGCAACTTAATGAACTGGGAATTGGGTTAATTAAATAAATAAGTTATATTTGTAATATATGAGAACCCAAAGCCCTATTTTGCAACTTAGATATCTATTTTTATTAACGATATCATTAGATTGTAAGGTAGGGCTATCTTTTATTATTGATATACTTTTAATTTAATGATATAATAGCGCTAATATACCGGGTATAGGTATATGGAATATGCAAGGAGTGATTTCATGGAAGACAGAAGTGATGATTTAAAAAAAGATATCTATGTAAGGCTAAGAAGAATTGAAGGTCAAGTAAAAGGAATACAGAACATGGTAGAAAAAGACGTCTGTTGCAAGGATATGTTAGTACAAATTGCCGCAGTTAGAGCAGCTATAAATAAGGTAGGTGGACTTATGTTAGAAAATTATGCGATAAATTGTATGGATTTAGAAGAAACTAAGGAAAATAATGAAAAAATAGAGAGTTTAGTAAGTACACTTTTAATGTTTTTGAAATAAGTAAAAAGTGGTTAAGGATATATTTTGTAATGGATTCTTAAATATAAAACTACATATAAATAGAGATAATAAGGTTTTTAATAAGCTTTATTGTCTCTATTTATTTTATAGGCTATGTTCTAAATAACTTTTACTGATTTAGCTACTGAATATATATAATAATCTTTGCTATGAAACATTGTTATTCTATTACTAACTAGAGGGCGAATAAAAATACGCCCTCTAATTTTATGAATAATTTCAACAGTATATAAAGCAATAATATTTTTTAAAAGACATAAACATTAAGAATGCTTTGTATTTTTTGATTGTCTAAAGTTTCTTGCACGTATAAACTTTGATATAGAAGAAACAAAAACAATACCGATGGCTAAGGCACCAGCTTTAGATAAGGTATCAATACCAATTTTTAAAGATTGTTCTACATTTCCTTGTATAGATTCTAACATAGTGTAGTACATTCCTCCACCAGGAACGAGGGGGATTAATGCACAAATTGTAAAAGTAGTTACTGGAGTTTTTAAAATTCTAGCTAATACTTCCGAATATACACTAAAAATAATGGTACTAAAAAATAAAGAGGATAAATCTGAAAAATTAAACTTTAAAAATAAAAGATAAAAAAATAAACTTATGGATCCACCAATAGATGCAAATATTAATTTTTTACCTTTTATATTAAATAATATTCCAAAGCCTAAAGTTGTTATAAAAGAATAAATTACTTTTAATATCATATAAAAAAACCTCCACCATATAAAAACCAAAAACTAATTACAATTCCCGACCCAACTGCTATACCAACGGCAATTAACATAGCCTCAACAGAGCGTGCCAGACCTGCTACTAAGTCCCCAGCGATAGTGTCACGTATAGCGTTGGTTATGGCTATACCTGGTACTAAAAGCATTATGGAACCTATAATTATCTTATCTATGTTAGATGAAATACCTATAGTAACAAATAGTATAGCTAATATTGAGGATATCATACCACCTATAATATTTATAAAAAAGCTATTTATGTTTAGTTTAGAAGCGTAAATAGTCATAGATTGAATAATGCCACCAATAAAGAATGAAGCTATAAAATCTCCATAGCTTCCACCAAATATAAGTGTAAAAAATGCTGCAATAAAAGAGGAGGCAAGTATGGTGATTTTATAT
>CAYYWN010000282.1:0-3570 GCA_964474485.1 uncultured Clostridium sp.
TGATTTCAGGGGATCCAACGTATATTACTAATTATAATGGTGCTAGAGCTTTGGTTAGAAAGCTAGAGAGAGATGAAATTTTAGAAGAAGTTTTAAAATCTTATTTGGACGTAAAGTAATGATGGTGCCCTATTTTAGGGCACTTTTACTTTAATATCCTATTTTATATAAAATAAGGAGCATATTTATGAGAATACTTGGATTAGATATAGGAGATAAAACTATAGGGGTTGCCATTAGTGATCCATTAGGGTTTACTGCTCAAGGAATAACAACAATAAGACGTAGAATTGATCCTTTAGATTTGAAAGATTTGAAGAAAATTTGTGACGATTATAAAGTTGAAAAAATAATATCAGGACTTCCTAAGAATATGAATGGCACATTAGGGCCTCAAGGAGAAAAAGTTATGGAGTTCTGTAAGAAAATAAAAGACGAATTAAATATAGAGCTAGAGTATTGGGATGAAAGGCTTACAACAGTTGCAGCTCATAGAGCAATGCTTGAAGCTGATATGTCTAGAGCAAAAAGAAAAAAAATAGTTGATAAAGTAGCGGCTACATATATCCTACAAGGATATTTAGATAGAATATCAAACAGCTAATAACCATTCTTGGAATATGATGGTTATTGGTGTAAAACAATTAATAATTGAGGAGTGTTAATGAATGAATGATGGGAAACAAACAATATTGCTAGTTGATGAAGATGGTGTAGAGTGCGAATTTGAAATTTCTGAGGTTTTCGGTGTAGATGAATTAAATAGTGAGTATGCTGTAGTTATTCCTGCTGATAGTGAAGAAGAGGAAGGAATACTATTAAAAATGATAGAAGAAGCAGATGGAAGTATGACATTAGCAACAATTGAAGATGAAGAAGAGTATGATATAGCAGCTGAGGTATATGCTACACTTTTCATGAATGAAGATAATTAGTAATTAATAATATAGGAAATGGGGTTGTTATTATATGCCAAATTTAACTATAACAGAAATGAATAATCTTAAAGAAGAATTGAAAAAGAAAGGATATAAATTAACACCTCAGAGAAGAGCCATAGTTGATACAATAATTGAGAATGAAGGCAAGCATTTAACAGTAGAAGAAATTTATGATGAAGTAAAAAAAGATTGTCCGGAAATAGGTTTAGCTACTGTTTATAGAACCATTTTACTTTTAGAAGAATTGCAAATAGTATATAAATTAGATTTGAATGATGGATGCAGTAGATATGAAATGGTTCATAAAGACGAAATTCACAGACATCACCATTTGATTTGTACAAAATGTGGCAGTGTAATTGAGGTAGAAGGTGATTTGTTGGAAAATTTAGAAGTTAAAATTGAAAAACAATATAATTTTAAAATAAAGGACCATAGCGTTAAATTTTTTGGGATATGCCAAAATTGTGGTGAGTAGTTTTAAAATATATAATAAAAGCAAGGAGGGGAGATAATGAAAAGAGAGAAGGATAAGGTTAAGATAATTCCTCTTGGCGGACTTAATGAAATCGGAAAAAATATGACAATTATAGAGTACAAAGAGGATATTATAGTAATAGATTGTGGTTTGAAATTTCCAGATGAAGATATGTTTGGAATAGATATTGTTATACCGGACGTAACATATTTAATAAAAAACAAAGAAAAAGTAAGAGGAATATTTTTCACACATGGACATGAAGATCATATAGGAGCACTTCCATATGTCCTAAAACAGTTAAATGTACCGGTTTATGGTACAAAACTAACATTGGGAATTATTGAGACAAAACTTAAGGAACATGGATTATTAAGTACAACAAACTTAATAACAGTAAAAGCAAGAGATATAATTAGACTTCAAAGTGCTTCAGTAGAATTTATAAAAACAAATCATAGTATTGCTGATTCTGTAGCAATAGCTATACATACACCGTTAGGTGTTATATTGCATACAGGAGATTTTAAAATAGATTATACTCCAATAGATGGAGAGATAATGGATTTTGCAAGATTTGCAGAATTAGGTAAAAAGGGCGTGCTAGCTATGCTGGCAGATAGTACTAATGTTGAACGTCCAGGTTATACAATGTCTGAAAGGACAGTTGGAGAAACTTTTGAAAATATATTTAGTAGTGCAAATGGAAGAATAATAGTTGCAACTTTCGCATCTAATATCCATAGGATACAGCAAATACTCATGGCAGCAGAAAAGTATGGAAGAAAAGTTGCTGTTTCAGGTAGAAGTATGGAGAATACTGTTGCAGTTGCAACGGAACTTGGGTATTTAACACCAGGTAAAGATGTTGTTATAAATATAGATGCAATAAATAGATATCCTAATGATAAGATTGTTATAATAACTACAGGAAGCCAGGGGGAGCCAATGTCTGCTCTAGCTAGAATGGCTACATCAGAACATAAAAAGGTTAATATAATAGAGGGAGATATGGTTATAATATCAGCTAGCCCTATACCTGGAAATGAGAAGCTTATATCAAAAGTTATAAATCAATTATTTAAAAAGGGTGCAGAAGTTATATATGAGGCATTAGCAGATGTACATGTATCAGGACATGCGTGTCAAGAGGAATTAAAACTTATGCATTGTTTAGTTAAACCAAGATTTTTTATACCTGTTCATGGAGAGTATAGACATTTAAAGCAGCACAAAGAGCTAGCTCAAAAACTAGGTATGAATTCTAACAACATCATTATAATGGATAATGGTGAGGTTGTGGAAATCACAAGGGATTCTATAAGAAAAAATGGAACAGTTATTTCAGGTCAAGTTTTTGTAGATGGTCTTGGTGTTGGAGATGTTGGAAATATAGTACTTAGAGATAGAAAACATTTATCACAGGATGGAATTTTAACAGTTGTAGTAACAATTGAAAGAGAAAGTGGAGCTGTTATAGCTGGACCGGATATTATTTCTAGGGGATTTGTATATGTTAGAGAATCAGAGGATTTAATGGGTGAGGCTAGAGAAATAGTAAAAGCTGCCCTTAAAGAATGTGAGGCTAAGAAAATATCTGATTGGGCGTCAATGAAAGCTATGATAAAAGATGCTTTAAGAGTATACTTATATGAGAAAACAAAGAGAAAACCAATGATACTACCAATAATAATGGAAATATAGAGATTTTAGTTGGAGGTATTTGATGACTATCTATGATAGAACTCATGAATTAGCTAATGAACTGAAAAATACTGCAGAAGTATTAGAGTATAGAAATTCTTACAAAAAGATTCAAGAAAATAAAAAAAATAAAGAATTGGTTGATAAATTCAGAAAAATTCAATTTGAGGCATATAATGAACAAATTGAAAAAGGAGATATATCACAAGAGACTAAAGAAAAAATGCAAAATTTAGGAGCTATTTTATCTGCTAATATAGATGTATCTAACTATATTCAAGCGGAATCTAAGTTTGCAGTACTTTGGGAAGATATAATTAAAATATTACATGATTCGGTTGGATTGGATTTAACTTTAAAAAATGACAATCAATAGTCAAAAAATTTGACTTTTTACCATTTTAATATTGGAATTAATATGTTCAAGGTAGAATGGGATACCAACGT
>CAYYWN010000283.1:0-3569 GCA_964474485.1 uncultured Clostridium sp.
CCATAAACCCCATATACTCCTCCTCCAATTTTACCTCCAAGAGTTGGAGCAGATCTTCCTTGAGTTAAAAGTAAAATGATTAAGCCTCCTATTAGCATCCATTTACCAATGGATCCACCTTTTCCAGCTATCATCATTATAGAACCTATTATTGTTACATACCAACTTAAAACATCATAAATTGCATCTTTTATCTTGTGATCTCTTATTAGCATATAAGCTTTTATACCAAGTCCAACAAATATGTGGATAATACCAAAACCTAATGATAAAGTAAAGATTTCTATTATGCTATTTGGTGGATCCAATAAGAATGGAATCTTTATTCCAAAGTATTGTGTAAATAAATCACCAAACCAGCCTCCATATACGGCTCCCCACACAATAGTTGATATTCCAGCAAAAAGGAAGAACTTAAATGTCTTCTTCTTACTTTCATCTTTAGCAAATTTCAATCCTAAGATTGCAGCCACTACCATTATTAATCCATATCCTCCATCTGAAAGCATCATTCCAAAGAATATGAAGTAAAATACTGAAAGTATTGGTGTAGGATCTATTTCACTATACAAAGGTAAGCTATACATCTCTACTATACTCTCAAAAGATTCACTAAACTTATTATTTTTAAGCTTTATAGGTACATCTTCAACATCTTCTTTTAAAACTTCACTAAAATTAAGATAATAGTCTTCTCCTATAGATTTTGAAATACTATTTTTTAGTGCTTCATTAGTCTCCACAGTATTCCAACCATAAATGGTTACTATATTCTCTGTTCTAAGGAAGTTTTCAGAAGTTTTAAGTCTTAAAACCATATTATTGTAATAATCATAAGCTTCTTCTAAGTTTTCAAAATCATAATTTAACTTTTTAAGTTCTGATTTTATATTTTCCTCTTCTTTATTCAGCTGAATAACTTTTTTCCTATAATCCTCTATAAGAATTTTAGGTGTCTTATCATGTACTAAAGCAAAAGAATTAAAACCATAATTTTTTAATATCTCACGAGCCTTATCTTCATCCTCTTTAGGAACTAACGCATACATATAAGTATCTTGTACATCCTTATTAACAATTTCTATGTAGCCATCTTTTAAAACTTCATTAAATTCCTTAATAAGATCTGTCTCATACTGAGTTGCAAAGGTTCCTATAAACGGTGAAACATACTTTAAGTTTTTTAAATCTATAAAAGGAGCATCAAATTTTTGCCATAATGATAAAGTACTAATTTCAGTCTCTAATTTTGTCCTTTCATTACTTAAAGCATTTAGCTTTTTTTCTTTTTCTTTTAGATTTTCATAGACCGTTTGCCAATTATTTGTCTTTATCTTTTCTTCTAGGTCTTTATAGTTTAGAGTCTTCTTTCCATTTAAAAATGACTTTAAAGCTGACTCTTTTTCCATATATGGCTTTAAAAAATCTAAAGAAAATCTTATCTTTAAAAGAGCATTTTCATATTCACTAAAATCTCCACCAAGTTCATCTTTTTTAAGTCCTTTTAGCTCTTCATGCTTATCTAATATTTCTTGATCTTGGAGATTAATAAATTGTACTCCTTCAAAGCGTTGTAATTCTTCTAAAAGCTGTTGTTTTTGTGATTCAAAGGCTAGTAGAGTAAATTTATTCATCTTAACTATTGCCACTTACACTCACTATCCTCTCAATAACTATTTTTACAGCGTGATCAAATACATCTTTTGATGAATCTAATATCTGACCTTTTTGCTCTTTTCCAACCTTAAGGATAGGTACTGACTCATCTTCACCCTGTCTTATAGCATGATTCATAATACTTTTCGCTTCTTCTTTTGCTTTATTTATTATATCATCATGCATTTCCTGTGCTTGTAATTGTGCATCTTTTAATATTTCTTTACTTTGAAGCTGAGCAGCCTTTACTTTGTTATCAGCCTTTTCTTCAGCTTCTTTAATATCTTTAAGTACATCTAATGCCAAAGTCTCACCACCTTTTATTGAATATTTAGTTATTATATTTATATTAATTAATACTTAATATAGTATTAATTACAATATACTAATATTATACTACCTTTTTTGTATATTTCAACTTTATAAACAATATTTTTTTATAAAACTTTATTTTTTTAATTTTTTTAATTTATATAATATATATTACCAAATAAATATTAATAATTTTTGAACTCTTCTGTAATCTCCTTAATATAGCTCCAATCTTCTTCATCATAAAGTAAGTAGCTTTTATTTTTGTCGAAATCTCCATAATTTATGTATTTAATTATATCAATTTCATAAGCTTCTCCATGATACTTTTTCTCTCTATTATAATTTGTTTTTATATACTCTTTTAACTTTTTATCATCTTCTTTTGATATATTTCTATTTAAAAACATAGGTAACCATTTCTTTTTATTAAAGCTCATATAATCAAATTTAACTATTTCTTTTAACAAGATCTCCTCTTCATAATCGCATCCCACAATCTCTTCATTAAATTCTATAAATACCTTATAATATTCTACACTAGATAAATTTCTTTTAAAATATCCTTTTTCCTTATAGAACATAGCTAAAGAGTGAAAAAGTTCAAAGGGCGTATCGAATCTTTTTTCAAAGTAATTAATTGTATTTACAAACTTTTGAGAGTTATAGTACTTATCTACCATAGCTTCCAAAGACTTTAGGTCTGTCATCTTCTCATAACTTATCTTATCAGTTTTTAATATCTCATACGGAGGATATGGAGAGTAAACCATTCCCCATTTATCTGCTTCTTTTGTCATAGGTGATCCTTTTAAAAGTTTTAAAAATCCTAGTTGAACCTCTTCTGGTTTTATAGAATACACATCATTAAATGACTTTTTAAAAGACTCATAATCCTCTCCTGGAAGTCCGGCTATAAGATCTAGATGCTGCTTTATATTTTTTATACTTTGAAGTTCCTCTATTTTTTCTTTTATATCACTAAAGTTTACATTTCTATTTATATTCTTTAGAACTTCGTCATTAGTAGTTTGAACCCCTACTTCAAATTGAAATCTTCCTTTAGGTGCTTTTGATAATAATTTAATTTCTTCCTTTTTTAATATATCTGCTGATATTTCAAAATGAAAAGTTGCTGTTGTGGTTACCTTAGAGAGAAATTCCCATATTTCCATAGAAAAGCTACTATTACAATTAAAAGTTCCGTCTACAAATTTAATAAGTTTTACATCCTTTTTTATTAAAAATTCTAATTCTTCTTTTACTCTATCAGTATTTAAAAATCTTACCCCATGTACTGTGGAAGAAAGACAATATTTACAATTAAATGGACACCCTCTAGATCCTTCAAAATACACTATCTTATTTAGTAGGTCTTCATCCTCTTCATATGGACAAACTAATTTATTCATATCCATTAAAGGACGTTTCCCTCCATAAATAATATTCCCATCTTTCTTGTCATATAGTCCTTTTATATCTTTCTTTTCTATACTACCAATCCTTCTTTTTAGACATTCCCTAAAAGTTTCCTCCCCTTTTCGTTCCTATACAAAATCTCCTAGACTTTTTTATATTTAGTCCTGTCTCTTGTTACATAA
>CAYYWN010000284.1:0-3563 GCA_964474485.1 uncultured Clostridium sp.
CTTACCAGAGTTTACTTCTATTACATTCATAGCTTCAGTTTTTTCTATAACTATATATCCTCCACAATGCAATGGTACTGTATAGTTTCTAAGTGCTAATATCTCTTTTTCTATTTCATAATAATCAAAAATATTTCTATGACCTTCATAGTAGACTATATCCACATTTATATCTGGCTTTCCATCTACATATCCTTTTATAACATCATAATCAGAAGGATTATCTACTATTATTGATGAGGTATCTCCATTTATACTATCCCTTAATATCTTATATATAATGCTACTTTCCCCATAAAGCTTTTTAGGTTTTAATGTATAGTTAAAAGCAGTATATATCTTTTTATAACCTTCATAAAGTTTTTGAATTTCTTTATTTATTATATCTATATCTACAAATTGGGCATTGGTTCTAATTACCACAGCTATATCATCTGAAATCTGTATATTATCTTTTATATCTTCTTTAAATTTTTCATCTTTAATCTTTTTAGAAAAGCTTATACCTTTATTTAAATTATTTATAACTGTATATCTACCTGGCAAGGATATAAATCCATTTACTTTTGCGCCTTTATCTCCAATTTCTTCTTTTGTAACCTCTATTAATATATCCTGACCCTTTTTTAAGCTTTTATTCTTTTCTCTAGGATTTATGTACATATAAGCATTTTTATTATATCCAATATCTATGAATGCGCACTTAATTGCAGGTACAATATTTTTTATAGTACCTTTATAAATTTCACCAGGCAGTGGTTCAAAGCTATCTTCTTCAATGAAGCATTCTTTTAAAACATTGTCTTCTTTTATTGCTATCCTAAGTAAATTTTCTCGTCTTTCTATGAATATATCTCTCATAAAATCCCCTTCTTTACACTGTGTTAATCCATGTATTTGTACAAAGGAACTATTTTATCTTCTTTGTATGCAAGCATCTCTTCTCTTTTTATATCTACAAAAGCTTCTGTATCAACATTTCCAACATTACTCTTTATGTAGTCTGCTAAAAGTTCAGGTGATAGATGTTCTCTACTTCCGGAGTTTATTCTAGCTTTAATCACAAGCTTATCCTCTAGAGTCCAGAATTTAAAATCTTTTATCATAGATTTTAAATCTACTTCTCTCTCACCTTTTTTACTTTTTTTCATAGTGTTCCACTGTGGTATGGCTAAAAGCTCTTTAAGCTCATCTTCTACATTATCTATCTTATTAAATCTTATCTTTATAGTATAATCTGATAGGTCTACAAGTGCCATAGCCTGTGGTACTTTTTTAACATTTTCTACTTCAGGTACCTTTGATATTTCTAATATTTCTATTCCTTTTGGGCAATTAGAGTTAAATCTACTTTTTAAATCTTCACAGTCTAATTCTTCCCTAAGACCCATGTCCATATACTCACCACTAGAATAAGTTCCTACAGATAAAGGTTGTGCTATAGACAAAGCTTGATGAGGATTAAACCCCCTAGAGTAATCTATAGGAAGGCTCGTCCTTTTTATTATTCTTTGAATTGTTCTCATAAGATCAAGGTGTGAAATAAATTTTATTTCACTTTCTTTGTAAATTTAATTAGATAACGCACCTTCGAAGCACTTCCCTTCTTTAAAATTAACATTTACTCCACAGCCAGTACACTTAAGTCTACAATTTGGTGTAAGCTCTATATTTTTAGCCTTTTCATTTTCTTCTATTAAATAAGATTTATTGACTCCTATATCAATGAAGTCCCAAGGCAATACCTCATCATAACTTCTATCTCTGTAGGCATAAAACTCTCCTGAAACACCGCATTCTTTCATAGCTTCTTGCCATCTATCAAAGCTAAAGTATTCAGACCATCCATCAAACTTAGCGCCCTTTTCAAAGGATTTAATCAATACATCACAAATCCTTCTATCACCTCTTGCAAATATGGCTTCCATATAAGACACTAAGGATTCATGATAATTATAAACTACTGCTTTACTAGTTATAGCATACTTTACTGCTTTAATCTTTTCTACCACATCTTCCATCTTGCTTTGAGGAGCCCACTGGAAAGGTGTAAAAGGTTTCGGTACAAATATTGAAGTACTTGAGGTAACTCTAAGCCCCTTTTTTCTTACATCTTTAGGAACCATAAAATACTGTGCTGCAACTTTATCTGATAATCTTGCAATATCTTGTACATCCTCTATAGTTTCATAAGGTAGTCCTATCATAAAGTATAATTTAATAGCAGACCAGCCTGCTTCAAATGCACTTCTTGTGGCTTCTAGAACCTTCTTTTCGGTGACTCCTTTATTTATTACATCCCTCATCCTTTGTGATCCTGCCTCAGGAGCAAATGTAAGTCCAGTTTTTCTTACCTTTTGGATTTCCTTTATTAAATCTACAGAAAAGGAGTCTATCCTTATAGATGGAAGTGAAACTGAAACATTTTGATCTTTATATTTTTCTATAACACTAAAGATCAAATTTTGTATATCTGAGTAATCACATATACTTAAAGAACTTAATGAAATTTCACTATAGCCTGTAGCTTTTAATAATTCATCAATATCTTTTAAAAGTGTTTCTGTAGACTTTTCTCGAACCGGTCTATAAATCATACCAGCCTGGCAAAATCTACATCCATTAGTGCATCCCCTAAAAGTCTCAACTATAACTCTATCATGAACTATTTCAGTATAAGGCACTATGATTTCTTTTG
Source organism: uncultured Clostridium sp. (assembly GCA_964474485.1). Lineage (GTDB taxonomy): Bacteria > Bacillota > Clostridia > Clostridiales > Clostridiaceae > Clostridium_L. The sequence goes on from CAYYWN010000284.1 coordinate 2,699, forward strand.
GGTAACTAACCTTATCATAATTTGTTATAAATCTTTTTTTAATAGTTGAAGGTACATCTTCATACTTTGGTTTGAATTCTTTTATGGTATTATCTTCATTGTAAGTGACATCATATAAGGAAGGTACATATACCCCCCTTATCTTTGATATTTCTCTTAAGAACCCTTTTTTATTTCCTTTTCCCTTATACCTTTTATAAACATCTAAAACATCATTCATTATCTCTTCGCCTTCTCCAATTTCAAAGAAGTCTACTATATCATAAAGGGGCTCTGGATTATAAGCACAGGGGCCACCTGCCATAACTATAGGTTCATCTTCTCCTCTTTTAGATGCCCTTACAGTTATATTAGACATATTAAGCATATTTAAAATGTTAGTATAACTCATCTCATATTGAAGGGTAAATCCTAACATATCAAATTCACTTAAAGAATCTTTTGTTTCTAATGCATATAAAGGGATATTGTTTTCCCTCATCAAACTTTCCATATCAGGCCATGGTGTATAGGCTCTCTCGCAGTAAGTATCTTCTCTCTCATTTAGTACATGATAAAGTATTCTGCTACCAAGGTGCGACATACCAACGACCAGCGTACAGCGCTCTTTGTCGCGTAAGATTCCGACAACCTCCCTTGCTGCTTTTACCGGATCGTTATACTTAACACCTCTGAAGTTTTCCGGCGTGATCAGATTCGCCGGGCTTACACCCAATCCAAGCAGGCCCACGCGCACTCCTCCTATTACCCGCACAACGTAAGGCTTGACCCGGCTCTCCAGAGGGGTACCACTCACATCATAGTTGCTGGAAACAAACTCGAAGTTGGCAAACTTCATCGCCGCGGCCATCGCGCGCACGCCGTT
>CAYYWN010000285.1:0-3551 GCA_964474485.1 uncultured Clostridium sp.
TTTAAACAAAGACCTGTGGCGATCTTTCCTGAATCTAAACAAACCTTTGATGTTTTAAGGCCTTCTGGAACATTAATGTCTTTAACCTCTAATCCTTCATGAACCTTTTCCATAAGCTTACGCCATAAGATTCCAGCAGTATTACCGCTTGCAGTTTCTCCATTGCCATTAGTTTTAATTTCCTTTGGAGTATCACTTCCTATCCAAACAGCAGCAGAATAGTAAGGGGTCAGTCCGGAAAACCAAAGATTTTTATTTGCTTCTGAAGTACCAGTTTTACCAGCTACAGGCATATTACTAAATCTAGCATTTCTACCACTGTAATTTATAACTGGGCCTTTAAGCATGTCATATAGTATATAGGATGCTTCAGGAGACATAACCTTTCTTTTTTCCGGAGTCTTTTCTAAAATTACCTTTCCAGTTCTGTCTATTACCTTCGTATAAAGGATGGGCTCTGTATATATGCCATTGTTTCCGAATGTTCCGTAAGCTGCAGCCATATATAATGGATTAGAACCATCTTTATCCTTAGGGTCATTATCAAATTCTCCGAGGGATATAGCAGAGAGGGAGTCTTGTGATCTTTTATTAAATATAAGTCCAAATTTTTTTCCGTACTCTACGCCATTATTCTTTCCAATCTTATCCTCTAACTTTAAAGCCGCAATATTGACTGAATAAGTTAGGGCTGTTCTTAAAGTTATAGGCCCTCTGAATTGACCATCTACATTTTTTACGACATCACCCTTGCTAAAACCAAATTTTGCAAATTCTTCATCGGTTAATGGCGTATCATTTATTAGTGTGCTTGCATTTGCAAGTTTCATGTCTATAGCTGGACCATATACTGTTAAAGGCTTAATGGCAGATCCAGTAGGCTTTAAAAAACCTAATGAAGCACCTCTGTTATAAGATGTAGGTGGAAGATCGCCTCTACCGCCGATTATGGTCTTTACCTCACCACTTCTATAGTCTATTATAGCAGCCCCTACTTGAGGTTGGACTACATCTATATCACCACTTTTAACGGTATATTCTTGGATGTTTATATATTTAGTAGTGTCATTTATTATATCTTGAGAATAGTTTTGTAGATCTTTATCCATAGTAGTATGAATTTTTAGTCCTCCATAGGTGACTAGTCTTGAAACCTCTTTGTCGGTATAGTTATACTGTCTTTTTAAATCGGATTTCACCCTTTTTAAAACTTCCCAAGAAAACCATTCATAATTTAATTTCTCTGCATAATTTGGTTTTTCAAAGACTAGGGAACCATTATCTAAATCTTCTATAGCGGTATTATATCTTTCCTCATCAATGCTCCCTATTTGTAACATCTTTTGTAGAACAATTTTAGTTCTGTTTAGATATTTTGAAGGATCTTTTTGTGAGGATGGTGAAAACGGGTAGTATATGGATGGGCTTTGATTCATACCAGCTAAGTAAGCAGATTCAATAAGATTCAATTCTATAGCGGGTTTATTGAAGTACTGATTAGAGGCTTCCTCTACCCCATTAGCTTTTCCACCTAAAAATATAGTATTTAAATAAGCTTCTAATATTTGGTCTTTATTTAACTTCTTCTCAAGTTCAATGGCTAAATACATCTCCTGTACTTTCCTTTTTATTGAGACCTTGGGAGTTAAAAGAGTATTTTTAAGAAGTTGTTGTGTTATAGTGGATGCTCCGTGAAGACCAGACTTACCAGTTATTTTATTCTTCACATCTATGTACACGGCTCCGAATACTCTTTTAAGATCTATTCCACGATGTTGTCTAAAACGTTCATCCTCTATGCTTATAAAAGCATTTTGAAGATCTATTGGCATTTTATTAATGGTAATAACCGTTCTTTTTTCATCTGTTGGAACGTTATCCATGTAATTCTCTTTATTATCATACATTACGGATACTTCATTTAATAATAATAATTCGTTTATATTTAGTGGTGGAGCAGATTTAATCATAGAATATCCAATTCCAAAAATAGTAGCTCCTGAAAATAAACATATAAATAAAAAGATTATCAATATATTTTTTAATATATGTTTATTCTTTTTACCTGGGTTTGTTTTATTTTTATGCTGAACCATAAGTTCCTCCTATCTTCTATCTAAAATTAACTTTATTTAAAGTGGTCAGATTTAAAATATTATACCATATTATATCATATTATAAAATGATTAGATTATAAAAACTTCTTTTTACTGGAGGGTATAAAATGAAGAGAAAAAGACTCTTGATTTTGAAAGTATTATTTTTCTTATTTATTATGTCTTTTATAGCTATAGTATCTTTGTATTTTATAGATAAAAGTATAGGCACTAGGGCTATATATGTGGCTAATGCTGAAGTACGTATTAGGGTTAATGAAATCATAAATAAAAATATATTAAAAGAGTATTCTAAAGAGTTTGATTACCGTGATATTATAAATATAGAAAAAGATAACCAAGGGGACATAGTCATGCTTAGAGCGGATACAATAAAACTTAATTATTTATCTATCAATGTGGCTATGCAGTGTCAAAAGGATATAAAAGACCTTGGTGATTTAGGGATAAAGATACCTATGGGGTATATGTTTAATAATAATATAACATCAAATTTAGGACCCAATATTAATATAAAAATGAGAACTATTGGGGATACTAAGGTAAGCTATAGTTCTATTTTTGAAAGTGCAGGTATAAATCAAACTAGACATAAGATATATGTAGAAGTTACAAGTAGGATTAGGGTGGTAATACCTTTTAATAGTTCTGATATAGAGGTTATATGCGAAATGCCTATAAGTGAAACAATAATAGTAGGAAAGGTTCCAAGAACTGCAGTAGATTTAGATTTACCACACTAGTAATGAGGATAAGATACTACTAAACATAAGTTATAAGAAAATCTGAGTATTAGCAAATAAGTCTGACACAATATAACATATAGTATCAGACTTATTTAAAGGATAATTTTAAGATTACTCCCAGTTGAAAACATAAGGTATATTTCTATAATGATCGCCATAATTAAGGCCATAACCCACTACGAATAGATCCTCTATTTCAAAACAACAAAAATCAGGTTTTATGTCCACACTTCTTCTTTCAGGCTTGTCTAGAAGAACACAACAATTTACACTGCATGCACCTAAAGACTGAACGTGATTTTTAACAAATTCCATAGTTATACCGCTGTCTACAATATCATCTACTATTAAAACATCATATCCGTTTATGTCGTCTGGAATATCATTAACAACTTTAACTAAACCAGAACTTTCTTCACCGTGACCATAACTAGAAGTAGTCATAAATCCTATTTTAGTAGGAACAGTAATATTTCTTACAAGATCTGCTGTAAAAATAAAGCTGCCTCTTAATAAAGATAGCACATATAAGTTTTTCCCTTTATAATATTCTGAAAGACTTTTACCAACTTCAACTATCCTATTAGATATTTCTTTTTCACTTATTAGTATATTACGATTTTTCTCTTCCATTGCTATCCTCCATTTATGATATTTACAAAAAAATTATATAATTAATATACCTTTT
>CAYYWN010000286.1:0-3550 GCA_964474485.1 uncultured Clostridium sp.
CAAAGGTTCATATTAAAGTAGCTTAAAAGAAAAGAGTAAAAAATCCTATATATGAATGATAGGTCTTTGAAAAGACAAATTTAATCTTTTAAAATATATAGTTAAAATAAGGGTAACTTTTTATGTAACGGCATACTTAATGTATGAAGGGAGTTGATTAATATGGCAGTAACAAAAAACTTAGTTAAAAGCGCTATAGTAATGAAGTATGGAACAGGGGTTATGGACGAGAAGGGGAAAGAAGTGGTAAAGAGCTATAAGTTATCTAGCATAAAAGAAGGAGCTACAGAAGAGGAAATATTAGACTTATCAAAGGACTTTAACAAAGTTCTAAATAAACCTATACATGGTCTATTTAGAGAATACCAAGAAAATATTAAAGAATCCTAGTAAATAGTAGCCTTAATTTTAGGTATTAGTTTAAATACATCTAAAGCTGAGAACTTAAATGTAGTGGAGTGTAGAGGACAAGCAGTGTAAAAGAAAATTTAAAAATCTTTAGTAAAGGGGTGTAAATATGGATAACAATAAGATAGTTACAATGACTTTTATAAATAAATCAGGAACTAAGGTAAATTTAAGGGTGGAATATGTAAAACAAGATTTAGCTAAGGATGATATAGTAACATTAATGGATAGCATTATATCTAAAGGTATAATAACATCTAAGGGAGGTCCATTAATGTTTAAAGACTCAGCTGAAATTGTAGAAAAGGAATCTTCAAAGATAGAATTAAGATAGAGTTAAAATGGGAAAAGGCTGCCGAAATGGTAGCCTTTTTTCTACTTAGTAATATAGTCATTAAAGAACAAAGGCTGTATAATAAAAGGATAATTAAAAGTTGAAAGGACAGTGTATATGGAAAAAGGTAGGGGTGTTAGGAATATAGGCATATTAGCTCATGTTGATGCAGGCAAAACTACTTTAACAGAGCATATTTTATATAAAAGTGGAGTTATAAGAAGTCTTGGAAGTGTTGATACAGGCACTGCTCATACGGATAGTTTAGAGGTGGAACAAGAAAGGGGTATTTCTGTTAAGTCTTCTGAAGCAAATCTTATGTGGAAGGGTAAAGAGATAAATATAATAGATACCCCAGGTCATGTGGACTTTTCTGGAGAAGTTGAGAGGACTCTTAGTATATTAGATGCGGCAGTTATTGTTATTTCAGCAGTGGAAGGAGTTCAACCTCAGACAGAAGTTTATTTTAAGGCATTGAAGACCATCGGCATTCCTACTATAATATTTATAAATAAAATTGACAGGGTGGGAGCTAATATAAAAAGAGTTTTAGAAGACATAAGTAATCTTTTGACAGACTCTTTTATATCAATAGAAGACATTAGTAAAGAAGGCACATCGAATCCAAAGGTACAACTATTATTTGAGGAAAACAATGTAGATAGTAATAAAGAAGTTAATATAAATGAGAATGTAAAAAACAAGATAAATACTAATGAAAAAGGTGAATATGAAGATAAACTATTAGAAGCATTAGCTGACACGGATGAATTATTATTAAATAAATATTTAGAAGGGGAAGATATTAGCTTTGAACTTATAAAGGCGAGTCTTATTACTTTAACTAATAACTGTAGTATTTATCCTGTTTTATATGGATCTGCAATAAAAGATATTGGAGTGGTTGAACTTTTAGATTTTTTAGCTGAATTTATTCCTATTAAAAATGTCTTTAATGATGAAAAACTTTCTGCTATAGTATTTAAAATAAAAAGGCATAAGACTCTTGGAAAGCTTGCTTACATAAGATTATACAGTGGAGAAATTAAAAGTAGAGATTTAGTGTACAATTATACTAAGTCTATAGAAGAAAAGGTAACACAAATTAAAAAACTTAAAGGTCAAAAGGAAATAGATTACGGATATGTTTCCTCAGGAGAGATAGCTTGCATTTCTGGTTTATCAAAGGCTAGTATAGGAGATATTTTAGGTGATCCTAAAAGGATTCCTAAAGTTTTAAGTATAGCAAAACCTATTTTAACACTTCAAGCATTTCCAAAGAAAAAGGAAGATTATATAAGGCTAGTTGAAGCCTTTAATGAACTTGAAGAAGAGGATCCGCTTCTTAATGTACAGTGGCTAAAAGAAAAAAATGAGCTTCATATTCAAATAATGGGTATGATTCAACTAGAGATTTTAGAAAATATATTAAAAAATAGATTTGATATAGAAATCTCTTTTGGAAAGCCTTCTATAATATATAAAGAAACACCTCTAGGAAATTCTGTAGGATTTGAAGCCTATACTATGCCAAAACCTTGCTGGGCTGTAGTTAAATTCTTTATAGAACCTTTAGAAAGGGGTTCTGGAATAGTTTATGAATCACAGGTTAGAACGGATTCTATAAAGCTTAGATATCAAAGAGAAATAGAGTATCAATTACCAATAGCTTTAAGGCAAGGTCTTTATGGCTGGGAGGTTACAGACCTTAAGGTAACATTACTTACAGGTGAAGATCATGTGATGCATAGTAATCCTGGTGATTTTATTATAGCCACCACTATAGGGATAATGAATGGATTAAACAATATAGGAACTACTTTATTAGAACCTATAATTAAGTTTAGAATTTCTGTACCAGAAGATATTGGAGGAAAGGTTTTAGGAGACATTATAAATATGAGAGGAACCTTTGAAGCTCCAATGATCTCTAATGGAAGCTTTACTGTACAGGGAGAAATGCCAGCAGCAACCTCTTTAGATTACCCAATAAGGCTTGGAATAATATCCAGTGGCAAAGGTATAATAAGTACTGAACTTTCAAGCTACAAGCCTGTACCACTAGGACTTGGAGAAAAGAGAGAAAGGATAGGGGTAGACCCATTAGACCGATCTAAATTTATATTATATTCAAGAAATGCGATAAGATAATATGGATATTAAATAAAAGAGAAACTGTAGTATATATGCTATAGTTTCTCTTTTATTAGTTACAAAGCAGATTGCATATTTTAATAACAAAGTAAATTTTATAGTTTAATCACAAAGCAAATATTTTGTTGAAATTCATTTAAAGGTAAATAAAGGGACACAAAGCTTAGGTTAAATAGTCTTTGCAGAAGCTTTTATTAAATCAAGCTCCCCTTTGTTTTGGACAGCATCTAAGTATTCATTACCATTTTCAAGGTTAAACTTATAAACTTCTAGTTGGGTAGCTTTATTTTCAGGGGACATAATTACATAGTCACTGCTATTCACAGAAAGATACTCTTTAACAATGTAATTTATAAGCTCCCCCTTCTCATTTTTAAAAGCATAGGACTTTTGCTTCATATAAATAATCCTCCTATATTAAATTTGGTAATTAAGTTAAGCTTTACGATTAGTATTATGTGCAATAAAAGGAAGAATTATTAGTAATATTTAATTAATTTATTCTTATGAAGCGGTATTCTTGGATAGGTCTGGGAATATCTTCAAGATTTCATCTGTAATCTTTTTGCTTCCATACTTAAGTACATCTGTTGTTGGAATGTGGAATTTCTTTTCGCAATCTTTTATAGCTTTGTCTATTTCTAGCTTGGACAT
>CAYYWN010000287.1:0-3546 GCA_964474485.1 uncultured Clostridium sp.
AAAATATAAAGGCAGCTAAAGAAACAGTTCTTAATATAATGAAAGAAAAGAAAAAATTAGATGAACAATTAGAAATAAACCTAAATAAAATATCGGATTTTATAGAACGGTTTAATAATATATCTCCATTTTTACTTATTGAGGTTAATATAAAAGATAACTGTAAAGTCATAGGTAAAAAGGTTAATGAGATACAGCTATGGCAACATACAGGAGCTACTATTATAGCTTACAGAAGAGAGCTAAATACTATTGTGTCTCCAGGACCTGATTATATATTTACTGAAGGGGATACAATAATAGTCATAGGAAATGGAGAAGTATATGATAATGTATGTGAACTTATTTATGATTAGATCTAAAAAGATTGTTAACTTTTTATAAAAGTAATCCTATAAAAAGTTAACAAGTATTCATAGAAAGTTCACTAAAGCTTTACAAAACAAAACCTTTACAGATTGTAGAGAGTAACAACTTTGTGTTAATATAAAGTTGTTACTTTTTTATTTTAGGAGTGGTGATATGATAGAATTCAAAAATGTAAGAAAAGATTTTGGTGGAAAAGACATATTAAAAAATATAAATTTTAATATAGAGAAAGGTGAACTTGCCGTACTTATAGGCCCAAGTGGCTGTGGTAAGACTACTTCACTTAAGATGATAAACAAACTTATTAAACCTACAGAGGGGATTATAAGTATAAATGGTGAAGATATATCAAAAAAGGATACTATAGATCTTAGACGTAATATAGGATATGTAATACAGCAAACAGGCCTTTTTCCTCACATGACTGTAGGGGAAAACATAGGAATAGTACCTAGGTTAAAAGGCTGGGAAAAGGATAAAATAAAAAGTAGAACTATAGAATTATTAGAGATGGTAGGCATGAAATATGATGAATATATAGATAGGTATCCAGGTGAACTTAGTGGAGGACAGCAACAAAGGATAGGTGTAGCTAGAGCCTTTGCTACTAATCCAGAAATAATATTAATGGATGAACCTTTTAGTGCCCTAGATCCTATAAGTAGAAATCAGCTTCAAGATGAGCTATTTTCATTACAAGAAGAGTTAAAAAAGACCATAGTTTTTGTAACTCATGATATGGATGAGGCTATTAAACTAGGAGATAAGATTTGTATAATGAAGGACGGACATATATTACAATATGATAAGCCAGAAGTCTTATTAAAAAGTCCTAAAGAGGGGTTTGTTGAAGATTTCATAGGGAAAGATAGGATTTGGAATAAACCAGATCTTATAAAAGCTAAGGATATAATGATTCAAGATCCTGTAACAACAATCGAAGGGAGAACCGTGTTCCAAGCAGTTGGCATAATGAGAGAGAAAAAGGTAGATAGTTTACTTGTAATAGATAAACAAAATAATCTTTTGGGTATTGTGACTTTAAAGGTTATAAGAAGAGAAGAAAATGAGGGCTTAAAGCTTAAAGATATAATGGAAAGAGATATTATTTATGCGAATAAGGATGAATCTATTGTTGAAGTACTTACAAAGATGAACGAAGCATCTATAGGCTATATACCAGTTTTAGATAATGGTAAATTATGCGGATTGATTACAAGGAGTAGACTAATAACAGTTTTAAGTAGCCAATATATAGATTAGGAGATGATAATAGTATGGCTTCAGTAAAAGAATTTTTTAGTTTTGTTTTATCTAGAAAAGGTGAAATAATATCTTTAATATTAGAACATATACAACTTACAATTATGGCAGTACTTTTAGCAATAATTGTGGGAGTTCCACTTGGAATACTAATTACAAGAAAAAGAAGGCTCGCAGGGCCTTTAATTGGGCTTACTAATATAATACAGTCCATACCTAGCCTTGCTTTATTAGGGTTTTTAATTCCTGTTATGGGAATAGGAAGTAAACCAGCAGTTTTTATGGTGTTTTTATATTCGCTATTACCTATATTAAAAAATACATATACTGCTATAAAAAATATTAACCCAGATATGTTAGAAGCAGCTAAGGCTATGGGTATGAGAAGAAGAGATATGTTATTTATGGTAGAATTACCTCTGTCTTTACCAGTTATTATGACTGGTATTAGAATTTCAGCCGTAACTGCAGTAGGGCTTATGACTATTGCTGCATTTATAGGCGGGGGCGGACTTGGTTATATGGTATTTGCTGGAGTTCAAACTGTGAATAATAATATGATACTTGCAGGCGCAATCCCAGCTTGTATACTAGCACTTCTTATGGACTTTATTATAGGAAAAATAGAAAAGATAGTTACTCCAGACGGAGTAAGTTCTACTAATGGAAGCAACAATAAGAGAGATAAAAAGGTTTTAGGTGTAATTGCAGGAGTACTTTTAGTTATTATAGTCTTTGGATTTTCTAAATCTTTATTTGGTGCTAAAAATAAAATAGTGGTGGCATCAAAAAATTATAATGAGCAGTTGATTTTAGGAAATATGATAGCTACATTAATAGAAGAAAATACAGACTTAGAGGTAGAAAGAAAGCTTAACTTAGGAGGAAGTATTGTAACTGTTAATGCTATAAAAGCAAAAGAAGTAGATTTATATGTGGAGTACACTGGTGTAGCTTTAATTAATATAATGAAACATGAAAATATAAGTGATAAAGATGAGGCTTATAAAGTAGTTTCAGATTATTTTAAAAGCAATTATGGTATTAAGTGGCTTGAACCATTGGGGTTTAATAATACTTACGCATTAACTGTAAGACCAGATACAGCAGAAAAATATAATCTTAAAACCTATTCTGATTTATCAAAGGTCAGTGGAGATCTTATATTAGCATCTACCATAGAATTTACTAATAGACAAGATGGCTATTTAGGATTAAAAGATACTTATGGAATGAATTTTAAAGATATAAAGTCCATAGATGGCGGACTTAGATATAATTCTCTTATGAATGATAATGCTCAGGTAATCGACGCAGCGTCTACAGATGGTTTAATTGAAGCCTTTAATTTAAAGGTATTAGAGGATGATAAAGGATTTTTCCCACCTTACTACTCAGTACCTATAATTAGGGAAGAAATATTAAAAGAACATCCAGAACTTGAGGTTGTTGTAAATAAACTTGCTGGACAGATTAGTGAAGAAGATATGATAAGGTTGAATTATAAGGTAGATAAAGAAGAACAAGATCCAAGAAAAGTAGCAGATGATTTTTTAAGAGAAAGAGGTCTTATTTAAATATATATACCCTAATTTTTATATGTACTAAAGCTAGAGTTAGGATTTGTATTTAAGATAAAGTTATAGCATAAAAACAGTGCAAAATACATGAGGATTATGTATTTTGCACTGTTTTTGTATTAGAAGTTTAATTAATTAATATCATAATTATTTTTCTTCTTTTGTATAAAACTTTAGTGTATCATAGGTATATGATTTATCCGATGACTACCCCATAGCCATCAAGCTAAGAAACCCATTATTTGTTCTATGGTATAATTTTTAGGACGTTATTGAACTAGAAAGGATACTATGAAATATGCACAAAAGATTTAATGAGTATTCAGTACAATTT
>CAYYWN010000288.1:0-3531 GCA_964474485.1 uncultured Clostridium sp.
GTAGGTATAACCCAAAACTACCTCTTATGCCCAGAAAATTACCAGGTAAAAGCATTTCATTAGAGTAAAACCTAACGAAATGCTTTTTATTATCTAAGAAAATGATGCTATGTTTAAATTTAAGGTATTATGAGTTCACTAAATTTCTTTGTTATTGAAGATTAGAAGCTAATAGTAAAAGGCAGCTCAAAATAAAGCCGAGGAATTCTTTTATTTGGGAGTTTTGGCAAAAGATAACTACGGATTGAAGTTATTAGAATATATGTGTGTAATAAGAAGGTAAAGGTAATATTTTGTAGAATTATATACTGAGTATATTGGAATCAGGAATATTATATTTATTAGGATAATTAATTTAAAATTATAGACGATATTTAAGGATTGGTGATAGTTATGGACTATGGAATTGACAATAGTGGTAAACGTATACGTCATGATGAGAGTAAACGAGGAGGAGGGTACTCATGTCCAGATTGTTTAGAAGTTGTCTATGTGAGAGGAGGTAAAAATGCATGTTTCTACCATAAGCCTATTCATGATAGAACTCCATTTCAAAGAACCTGTCCAGAATATCATGAAAACAAGTCATATAAAAAGATAGATAACTGTTTGGATATCATTTATATAAATAATGGTGGAGTACCCTTATATCTTTGTAATATGGGTGAAAGGTTTGAATTAAGGGCTTATTTCCCAATGATTAGTGATGAAAGTATGTTAAAGTTAAAAAAGTTAGGGGCAAAAATAAAAGTGAATAGTTCAGCCTTTTTTGAAATAGATAAGAAGATATATAATGTGGATAATTTGAATTTTTACCCTGTTAATACAAGTGATAAGTGGATTGATATAGAGTGTATACCAAATGTATATATAAGGGATGTTCAGTTGAAATGGTTATGGGGTATTAGGGGGGTTGATATAGAAAGGGATATATATCATTCTAACAAAGATGGTGGATATAGAATTGCAGTTAAAGCAAATATTAATATCAGAAAGACATATAGAATTATGTTTTATAAAAATCCATGTAAAATAGCAGGCATAGATTTCAAAAAGATAGGTGAAATGGTTCTTAAGGAAAAGGACATAAGTAAAACTATTAGTATTTATGATATGACGATAGAAGAATTTACAGAAGAGGCCAGAAAGTTTATTGAAGTTAAGGGATACAAATTAGTAGAAGCTTCAGATGAATTATTGCCATTATGGCCACCAGCTATATTTAAAGGAAATGAAATAACTTTTAATGAGGATAAGGCCTTCTTTTTACACATCAATAACTCCAAGAAGGGGGTCGTTTATTATACGGGTGATGATGAGTTAATTAAAATCTCTAATGCAAGGAATAGCAATAACTCTGTTATATCAGTAACTACTTATAAAGGTAGGTCTTTTGTTGTTTCTCAAGAAGATAATGAGAAGGTTAAGTATCAAAATGAAATAAAATACAATGTTTTGTATAGCAAATTATTAGTAAAGAAACAATCACTCAACCAGAAAATTATAATAAAAGATTCCAATGATATTGAAATTAATTTTAATGAACAAGGGCTTAAGCCACCTAAGGATAAAAAGCTTTATATAAAATCTAACATTCCATTTTGTGCTACTGTAAACAATAAAAACTACGTAATATCTTCAAGTAGTAAATGTTTCGAGAATGTAAATTACAATTGGAATATGGTAATAGATAGTAGAGCATTTGGAATAAGGAGTTATGTATATAAAAGAGATATGATGGAATTGAGTTTAGGAGGTGGTATAGATTGGAGAGTACAGTATGAAAGACTATACAGATGTACTACACCGACCATTAAAAGTAATAACAGGTATATTCGAGTGCTATATTTATTATCGAAAAATATAGATCAAAATAATATCCAACTTTATAGATTACTGGAAACCTGGATAAAAACTAATGCTATTCCTATGTCTGCCATTAAGTATTTAGATGGAATGGAAAAATCTTTAGGAGGAACTGTAAATGAGTAGGAATATAAGACTAGTAAATAACTTTTTAGAAATATTAAATGAAGACGAACTTTATTTGCTTATAAACATGATACCAAAAGAAAAACTTTTTGAACCAATTAAAAGGAATCAAAAAGAATTTAAAAATGATACTGATGGATATAGGATAGATATTAAATCTAAATTATTTATGGAAAGATTAATTCATATATATGTTGTTAGAATTAAAGCTACAGATATTATTATAATGAAACATGTTAATGTCTATATGAAAGGTATTATAGAAAAAATCAATAAAAATGTTTTTCAAGTAACCTCAGATGAAGATTTTTTTGAAAAAGCAATAGAAAGTAAGAGTATTAATGACTTTGAAAAGTTAATAGATATAATTTTAGAGGAAATATATCCAAAGAATATGAAAGTGTTCTTTAAAATAATAGGACAAGATTTAACTAGCAATCAAAATAAGTATATAAGCACAGAAATGGAAAGTAGAATATTAACAAAAAAAATAACAGAGAAGGTTTCTAAAGAATTACATAAAAAGCACCAGCAGGATATTTTGAATATTAAAAGTGGCTATAAGGTTGAAATTCATAGTGAAATTGAAAGGTCTAAAAGAATTCAAAAAAAATTAAATGAAGAACTAAATAATATGGAATTACAAATTAAAGATGAAAAAACATACTCAAATACATTGTGCGACCAAATAGAAAAGGCTAAAATTCAAAGTCGAAAAGAGATTAATGAATCACAAAGTCATATTAAAAAATTAAGCGATAAAATTGATATCATAGAGATAGAAAGAGCTCAATTAAAGGATATCATAGAAGATAAAAACTTAACTATAAATAAATTGAGTAAAGAGCTTAATGCAGAGTATGATAAATACAGTGCTAGTGCCATGAAAAGATGGAATATAGAAAATGAAATGTTAATAAAATCTCAAAACCTTATTAAAAAAGGATGTGATGAATTAAGTAATAGAAAATTTGAATTAAAAGAGGAACTTAAAACTTTAACACAGGAGAGATTAAAAATTGAGAATAAGATATTAGAAAGTGTAAATATTATTAAAGGATTTGTAGATAATATTGATGAAAAGATCATTGAAAATGCCTTAAGTAAATCAATGATAAAGTTAACTGCCAATAGTAATATAGAAACACAAAGCTTGGTTAAAAAATCTTCAAATCTATATATAAAACACAATGAAACCGTAGAAAATATAAAAGTATGTAATAATATAGAAAGCTTTGCTGAGAACATTGCTATTAATTTAGAAAATGTAGGAGTCAAAGATACATCAGATGAGGTTGCTAATTATATTATAGGTATTTTAGCATCTGGCATGATACCACTAATATGTGGATATAAGGCTAGGGAAATTGCTACTGCAATTAGTGCATCCTATAACGGAGAAACACCATATATTATGACATTACCTACGGGATATACAAATTCAAATGAATTATTAGAAATATATAACTCAGCAAAATCGGATGTTGTTTTAATTGAAGATGCTGTAGGAACCATGAATGAAAATGCTTTAATGCCATT
>CAYYWN010000289.1:0-2194 GCA_964474485.1 uncultured Clostridium sp.
AGACTTAAAAGATAGGACGGAAACTATTATATTATATGAAGCACCACATAGATTAAAGGATACGCTTACATTTTTAAGAGGGAATTTAGGGAATAGAAATATCGGGATTTGTAGAGAACTCACTAAATTATATGAAGAAATCTTAAGAGGAAGCATTGATGATATAATTTCTCACTATGAAAAGGTGCAACCTAGGGGAGAATATGTAATTGTAGTTTCAGGTAAAAGTGAAGAGGAGATTGCGGAGGAAAAAGAAAGTCTTTGGATGGATATGACTATTGAAGAACATATAAAAAAGTATATAGATGGTGGTATATCTAAAAAGGAAGCAATTAAAATGGTAGCAAAGGATAGAAAGATGCCAAAATCAGAGGTTTATAAGCACAGTATTATGTAATTTCATAAGTGCTTGTAAAACCGATAGTATTAGGGTTATAGCATTAATACTATATTAATTGCTAGCTATAGATTTAAGATATAAAATCTGTGGCAGATTTTTCATTAAGTTAAAAAAACCAATAAGGAATGACTCACAAATGAAATTAACTTTCAAAGTGTACAGTACCTTATTGGTTTTATTAATAACTGTATCCTAAAGATAACAGTTTAATGTTCCTAAATACCTTAAATTACATGTGAATGTAATTTAAGGTTAGAATAACTTTAAAGTGAAAATATTAATTAAACCATTTAAAAGTATTTTTAAAGTATTTTATCTAAAAGACATTACTTCTTAAATTCTTCCATACAGTTTTTACAAATATTCTTGCCTTTATAGTTTGTTACATCTCTAGCATCTCCGCAGAAAATGCAAGCTGGCTCATATTTCTTTAATATAATTTGCTCGCCATCTACATATATTTCTAAAGCATCCTTTTCAGCAATATCCAATGTTCTTCTAAGTTCTATTGGAATTACTATTCTACCTAATTCATCTACTCTTCTAACAACACCTGTTGATTTCATCATGATTCCTCCTTCTACATCTTTCGACATCTACACTTAAATAATAACAAAAATCCCACTTAAAGTCAACCTTTGAAAATACTATTTTCCTAATTGAAATATTAACTAGAAGATTTGTTTCAAATGATAATATACTACCATATTATTGAAATGTCAAGCATGTTAATAAAAGTATGCTAAATATTCAAAATAGGCTTAAGGCTTGGTATACAAGGATATAAGATGATTTTAATGAAAACTGTGAAAATAAAGTTTACAAAAATATTTCATAAACTTATAAAGAGGTTATTTTTTACAATGTGAATTTTGTCAAATGATTGGCTAAACCAAAAAAATAGGCAGGAAATAATATTGATAAAATTTCCATTAAAGATTTATTTATGAAAAATATATAGATATTATTTTAATGAATTAAATAATATCAAGAAAAAGTTCAAAAGAATGTTAATTAAGAAGGTTTTTAATGAAAAGGGAGAAATTCTCCTAGACTCTATAGGCGAGAGATGGATAGTCCTTATTATTTTAGGTTCGATACATAAAAAGAAAAGTAAGCTATAGAAGAGTTACCCACTTTTACTTGACTCAAACGGTGGTAGTTCACAATTGTAAATTTATGATGCTATATGATATAATTATATACATTATAGTAAAAGCTTTGCAAGGCTATTTAAAGTGTAAAGGTAATTTAAAATTAAGTGACTTGCATTTACAAATATTTGAGTGTAGACTATTGCAAAACTAATTTAAAATAAAGGGAGGAATTATCTATGAAAATGTTTATTGATACTGCTAATATAGAAGAGATAAAAAAGGCAGCAGAACTTGGAGTTATAGATGGTGTTACCACTAACCCTAGTTTAATAGCAAAAGAGGGAAGAAATATTAAAGAGGTAATAGAAGAAATTTGTTCTATAGTAGACGGACCTATAAGTGCAGAAGTTATGAGTTTAGATCATACTAAGATGATAGAGGAAGCTGAAGAATTAATAAAACTTCATAAAAATATAGTTATTAAGATCCCAATGTGTGCTGAAGGGCTAAAAGCTGTAAGCGCTTTATCAAAAAAAGGAATCAAAACTAATGTAACTTTAATATTTTCTGCGCAACAAGCACTTTTAGCTGCAAAGGCAGGAGCAAGCTATGTTAGACCATTCCTAGGAAGGCTTGATGACATAGGAAATGGTGGTCTTCCTGTTACACAAGATATTGAAGAAATATTTAATATTTT
>CAYYWN010000289.1:2204-3479 GCA_964474485.1 uncultured Clostridium sp.
AACAGAAATTATATCCGCTAGCGTAAGAACACCAATGCATGTTTTAGAATGTGCGAAGGCAGGTTCTGATATTGCAACTATACCATATAAAGTAATAGTTCAAATGATAAGCCACCCACTAACAGATGCAGGAATTAAAAAATTCATAGAGGACTATGAAGCATCAAAATAAGTGGTGTAGAAATATATTTAATCTAGAGTTATCTTTAGGATAATATCACATAATACAAAAAGTCTATAGATTATAACCTATCAGTATATAAAAGGATCAGGAATCTAACTCACTAAGATTCCTGATCCTTTAACTTATCTTATTAAAAATAATAAATCATATTAATACACAATAATACATATTATTTCAATATAGTAAATAATGAAACCTTGTAAAGGGTTTATAGATACCGTATAATGTTAGTATATATTAGAAATATTCATATAGTGGGAAGTATCGACTGCAAATTAAACCACTAATTAATTAAAAGGAGGTTTTGTTATTGGATGATAAGAAGTTTGACGTAAATTATATACTATCACTAGCAGAAGAGATGTCTAATAGTAATCTAGTACCCTATGAAGATTTACCTCAATATGATCTTTTTTTATCACAGGTTATTGATTATTTAAATGATAAGTTTGTAGAAGAAAAATACACTAATAATATAGTTCAAAATTACATTAAGAGCGAGGCTATATCGAAGCCAGAAGATAGCAAAAAGAGAGGATACACAAAGCTACATCTAGCACAACTTTTATTATTAAGCTACATGAGACCAGTACTCACAACAGATGAAATAAGAAAAGTTTTTAGATTAGCCTTTAATGACATAAATGATAGAGAAGATGATATCATATCCTTCGAAAAAGCATACAAGATCTTTTCAGACATACAAAAGGACAGTGTTAATGACTTTTTAACAGAACATAAACTCTTTAATGAAGAAAAGTTAGACAGTATAGTAGCAGAACTTGACTTAAAAGACAGCGATGAGGGTAGGATAAAAACATTCATAATGGTTATGAACCTAATAGCACAAGCTAGTGTAATAAAAAGAATAGTACAAAAGGTAATAAGCGATTATCACGAATAATCACCAAATTATGGAACCACCTCAGAGGGTAACCCAATAAATGGGAGCGTCTCTGAGGTGGTTCCATTTACTGGTACTCGGTGCAATGTAGAACTTTACAAAGCTTTGCATATTTAATTATCGAAGGGAGATGATGAATATGGAAGGTTTTATTCTCGCGGAAATTTCCAATTTTGAAAAACTGAAA
>CAYYWN010000290.1:0-3473 GCA_964474485.1 uncultured Clostridium sp.
GTTTTACACACATTCTTAAACTCAATCATTTGTAAATCCCCCTATGTGAAATTATCACATTTTTTATCTAGTTATTAAAATTTCTTATTTAAAGACTACAAACATTATAACATACCGTTACTTTACGAAAAAAAATTTTTTATTAAATTATTGTTAACAACTCTTTTCCATTTAACAACCCCTTTTTAACTTATTATCATACTCCGCTGATTTTATATGCAAATAAAGAGTAGCAATTATATTTATCTACTCTTTATGCATCTATATTGTTTTATATTAACATATTACTTGATATAAATCACCTGTTTTTTAATGATACTTAAGCCTATTGAAAATAACCCATAAAGATGATATGTACATTCACTAGTTACTTTTTTCAAAACACCTTATTACATATCATTAAAGCCTTGACCTAATACTTCATAAACTTCATTAACTGTTATAAATGCTTTTGGATCTATTTCCTTGATATAACCTTTAAGTTTTATAAATTCTTTTCTTCCCATTATACTATATAGCATATAAACATGATTCTTACTATAAGCACCCTTACCATCAAAAGTTGTACAGCCTCTATTTAACTCCTCAATTATATACTTTGATATTATATCCCTCTTATCACTTACTATTAAAACTTGTTTTGTTACATTAAATCCTTGTATTACCTTATCTATTATAGTTCCATTTAAGAAAACAAATACCAGTGCATACATACCTTTTTCCCATCCGAAAGTTAATCCTGAAGCAATTGTTACCATTAAATCTGCCGCAAACATGCCCTTGCCAAGATCTAAATGAAAATATTTATTAAATATCTTAGCTATTATATCTGTCCCACCTGTAGATGCACTTTGACTAAACACTATAGCAAGGCCTGTGCCTGTTATAGCTGCACTTAATATTACTACTAAAATTAAATCATTAGTAATAGCTACTGGCTTTAAAAATATCTTTATTAACCAAAGTGATGTGGATAGAGAGAATGCAGCATAAATAGTTTTAACGCCAAATTCCTTACCTATAAATATAAATCCTACTATAAACAAAAAGAAATTAAATATATAAGAAAAAAGTTCAATAGATATATTTGGGAAATAGTGGTGCGTAACAACAGAAAGACCTGTAACACCCCCACCAGCGATTTCATTAGGAATAGTAATATATTGAGCTGCAAAGGCCACCATAAATACTCCAATTGTTATTAAGCCGTACTCCTTAAAAGTCTTTTTCATTTCATTTTCCTCCTTATGATAATTTTTTATAGTGACTTCCCAATAAATATGGAATTATAAGTAAATTCCCCACCCTAGCTAATCCCCCTATTTTTTTTAAATAGAGGGATTTAGCTACATGAACATAAAATAACCTAGCCAAAGATATTATAAACTATAGATGTCTATAGTTAAACAATAAAAAATATATATATGATATTGCAAATAATAATCAAAGAAAAATTTCTTCTAAGCAAAAACATAGAAGAATTTTTACTTATTTACTAATTTAAAAGAGGACCATCAGCTGGTCCTCTTCTTATATCTTCAACTTTAAAATTATATTTTAATTTTGATTTTAGCTTTAGTACGTCAATTAAGCCCCAAACTTGTTAACAAAGCTTTGTCAACCTTCCCCATGTCTAGGTCAGTCATATGACCAATTTTTTCTTTTAACCTTTTCTTATCTAAGGTTCTCACCTGCTCCAATAGAACTACGGAATCCTTATTTAATCCGTATTCTTCTGAGGATATCTCGACATGAGTTGGAAGCTTTGCTTTATTAATTTGAGAAGTTATGGCTCCAACGATGACAGTTGGACTATATTTATTGCCAATGTCATTTTGTATAATTATGACTGGTCTGATTCCACCTTGTTCTGAACCAACTACAGGACTCAGATCAGCATAATAAATATCTCCTCTTTTTACTACTATTGTTGTCATTAGACAAATCACTCTCCGAAAGCCATGTCTCATATTCTAAACACTCTTTATATTCGCATTCACAACCAAATTCTGAGTATTCTAAGTTGATGGATGCCATTTCAAGATATCCACTTTCCATATTCCCTTTTGTATTATTTTCATTGTCTATATATAGTATTACAGATCTCATGATAAATTGACTATTTTTTTTATTATCATCTTTGAGTATATCTGAGAGGGTAACCATTAATCTCTTACATCTTGACATACCTTATACTTACCTCCTATTTTACAAAGCGTAAATATGTACATTACAATTATAGTGCAAAGTTTGTCACTATGTCAAAGACTTTATGCTATTTTTCATCAAATTATTACAAAAAGATTAATGGTAAAGTTTTTTTCTTGCATAAAATGTGTTCTTTTTCATCCTTTTAAAGGAGATAGAATAATTCGAACCTGTAAGCTTTTATTATTTTTTAAGTATATTTTTATAATTCATTTACTTCAAATCTTTAACATACACCTTTAAACCCTCTATTATAACCTATGTATTCTTTAATTTTTATAGTCTTTAAGTGTATTATATTGCTCTTAATAGTTACACTAATTTTTAATCTATGTTTAGCTCTACCTTATTTAATAAATAATATCCCTATATTATTTACTAAATTTGGATTAATAAAAATGTATACTTTGTAAGACTTCAACAGGGCCATTACTGACTATATGTTTAAACCTAAGTTTATATTTTAAAAAACTTAATTTATATTACTGTTTAAAAAGATCTTTATCTAAATCTATATTTATCTTTAAATCTGTGTATGTTGCAACTATCCGTTCTTCACCTCCTTTATCAAATATAGCTACTTTTTCTGGAAGGTTTGTTGTGAGATTAATGTACATAAAGGCAGTTTTCAGATTATTATTAGCCCCTGTGATTACTAATTCTACAACCATATAGTTTTTACCTTCTAATTTTTTACATTAGTATATAATTGTCTTATATATTCACCTATAAAAGTAAATTTATAAACCTCATCAAAATCTTTATCTAAGCTGTATTTTGCATTATTAGCTATATCTTCTACCAAAATTTCATCTTTTATATATATATAAGTTCTTTTATCCCCTAGTTCAAGCCTATATCCCTGATCTTTTTGAAAATACTGTTTGTAATTTTTAACCTCAGTTTTTTTGTTGTTTTTAATATTGTACTCTACATTGCTTTCATAGCTTTCAATAGACTTAATATAATCTATAACTTGTTCCACATTTTTTGCTGGTTTCTTACAAGAAATATTTATAAGTGGTAAACAAACAAGGCAAAGGAATAATATCATAAGCTTCATATCTTTTCTCACAAGTTCCTCCTAATATACGGTATAATATTTCACTACTATTATTATTCCTTTGTACCTTGAATTATTCTATTGTTATTTAGTTTATATTTAATTAAAAGTTATATCTTTTATGTATTATTATTTTATTTAAAATTAACCGCTTACTTTATGTTCATAAGTGAACTACTCACCACCTAAGAGGTGGGAGCTT
>CAYYWN010000291.1:0-3468 GCA_964474485.1 uncultured Clostridium sp.
TATACTATTTAGCATATTATCAGGCATTATAACTGGTATTCTATTTGATTTTTATAGAGTTATAAGAGGACACAATAAAAACAAAGTATTAGCAATCGTCCAAGATTTTTTATTTTGGATTTTATCATCAATTATTGTATTTATTTTTTTGCTTTATACCAATTATGCTCTTATTGTACCGTATGTTTACCTATACATAACTCTAGGAATATATATATACCTTAAAGTTCTAAGCTCATATATTTTGAAAGTTCAATATGCTATATATAGATTTATAGCAAAAGCCTTTAGATTAGGCTTCAATCACTTATTTTACCCACTAAAATTAATATTTTATAACAAAAGTAAAAAATAACTATGAAAACACTTGAATAAAATAGGTTTTATATTTAAAATAGAGTTATAGATAAACCATACTATTATCTTAAAGGGGAAAAGAACTATGAAAAGCAAGAAAATTACCCTTAAAAGTGTAATAATAATTTTATTATTGATTTTTAGCTTATATACCATAGTAAGCCAACAACTAACTATGGGTAAAATTAAAAAAGATATATATAAGCAAGAAAAGGAGCTAGAATTAGTAAAAGAAAAAAATCAAAAGTTAAAAGATGAATTTGAGTTATCAAACACTGGACTTTACAAGGAAAAGCAAGTAAGAGAAAGATTAGGATATGTAAAGACTGGAGAGACTCCTGTAATAGACAGTAAGTCACAGTAACTCACTTGAGTTTAGGTTTATTATTTTATATAATATAATATATTAATTATTTTTAAGGAGGAGTCTTTTTAATATGACCTTAATGGCAGGAAACATTTTAGAAGGTACAGTGGTTAACATTACTAATTTTGGGGCTTTTGTTGAAGTTGAAGGGAAAACAGGTTTAGTTCATATTTCTGAAGTAGCAGATAATTTTGTTAAAGATATAAGAGAATATCTTAAAGAACAAGATAAGGTAAAAGTAAAAGTTATTTCTATAGATGATAATGGCAAAATTAGTCTTTCTATCAAACAAGCTAGTGTAAAACAAAGATCTAATAAACCAGTTGAAATTGATTGGGAATCAGAAAAAGGTAAGGCAGCTTCAGGTAACTTTGAAGATATAATGACAAGATTTTTAAAGGATAGTGAAGAAAGATTACAAGATGTTAAAAAACATCAAGACAATAGATCAAGAGGATATAATAAGAAAATGTAATATGATAGGTAGTAGCCCCCTATATTTTTAATATAGGGGGTTTAATTTTTTTTTGAAAAGTTGTCATATTTTATTGAAAACTTAAAATTAAAAATATTATTAAAAAAACTGAAAGCCTTAAAAGTTACATATTGCAACATGTTAATCGACTTTAAATACACAAAAGTAATATATAAAAAGCACATGAAAAAAAACTGTTGACAATAGATATAACATCATATATAATAATGTATGTCGCCAAGAAAAAACATAAAACGCTGGAGTGGCGGAACTGGCAGACGCACAGGACTTAAAATCCTGCGGTGGTTGAACACCGTACCGGTTCGATTCCGGTCTTCAGCACCAATACACTTATATGTTTGATTAAATAACAATATCGCGGAGTGGAGCAGTTGGCAGCTCGTCGGGCTCATAACCCGAAGGTCGTGGGTTCAAGTCCTACCTCCGCAACCAAAATTAAATATAGATAAAAGTTCATCTAATATTAAAAAGTATTCGTAAAGTTTAGTCTTTACGAATACTTTTTATTTACGTCTAAAAACAAACTTAAAATTAACTAAATACATATTTAAACTTTAATGTTATAATTTTTACATGCAGCAAATAATTTGTTACTCTAAGGGAAATAATATGTGGATATTTTATTATAACCAGAAGTTATCCACAAATTAATATGATTTTTTTTAATAGATGACAAATAAAATATAATTTTAATAGGATACTTCATTTAATAACGTATATTTTTTGAATTTAAGAAAAGATGAAAGCATTTTATGTCCTAATAATAAAAATGACCCATACAGCTTATGACATTTATTTCCACCCTCTGTTGTTATAATCTAATTATAGTAAAGGTTATTTACATGAGGTTAATAAGAATAAAACTTAAAGAAGTAGAGGGGGAACACATACTATGCAATATGGGGCAGAGATTGTAACTTATAAAAGACTAAAAGAAAATACAAAAGAAGATAAAAGAGAAGAATATATATCAGTGATTAAAATAGTTCTATACTTTTTGGCGGCTATGTCTATAAGCAGGGTAATGTTAATTAATAGCACTGCTCCTTTTGGAATAGCATTTATCATGGCAGTTATTAATGAAAGAAAGGATAAACTTGCTATTACATCTGGGACAGGCGCTCTCATAGGATATGTTACCCTATATAAGAGAATTGAAGATGTAGCCCTTTATATAATAATTATAGGTAGTGCTATACTTTTTGCACATTTAACAACAAAGATAAATAGAAGGAAAAGAATAACATACTTAACTTTAATCATGATATTAGAATCAGTTTTTTTCAGAGTGATAATAAGTGGTTATACACTTGGTATAAATATTCTTACTTCGCTCTTTCAGATAGGATGTGTAATTCCTATATATATAATTATAGATTACGCATTAACTTGTTCAAAGGATTTTAAAAGTAAGCATCTTTTTACAAATGAAGAGATAATAAGTATGGCTATAGTATTATCTTTAACAATTTCAGGTACATGGGGTATTAAGATTTTTAACATAGATATTAGAAATATTATAGGCCTCGTATTTGTGTGTATGATGGCTTATGTAAATGGAAGTTCTACTGGTGCGGCCGCAGGAGTATCTATAGGAATAATTATGGGCATAACCTCAGACAATATGGTTAGTTATGTTGCAGTATATGCAGTATGCGGATTTATCACGGGAATATTCAAAGAAACAGGGAAGTGGTTTACTGCATTATCATATATAACAGTATTTACATTGCTTAAGGTATATTTAGGGTTAACCACAGATTTTAAACTTATAGAGGGACTTTTAAGCGTTTTAATTTTTATGTCAATTCCAAATAAAGTTTACGATAAGATATCTATAGAACTTGGATGGGAGAAAAAGCAAGATATTATTAATGAAAGCTATATGTATAAGTTAAAGGAAGTATTTACAGATAAACTTGATAGCTTTTCCGATGTATTATTAAATATGTCAAGTACTTTAAATAACTTGGTAGATAATAATAAATTACTTATGAAAACAAAGAGTAGTGCGCTTATAGAGAATTTAGCGGATAGAGTTTGTAGTAATTGTGATATGAAGTCTATATGCTGGAAAAGAGAGATGCATTGTACCTATATAGCCTTTAGTGAGCTTATACAAAATTATCAGGAGGGTATCCCAAGGATACCAGAAGAGATAGATAGAAAATGTGTTAAAAGAACCTCACTTATAAAAAATTCGGAAGAACTTTTAGGCGCGGTTAAAAGTGCTATGAATGAAGCTGAA
>CAYYWN010000292.1:0-3396 GCA_964474485.1 uncultured Clostridium sp.
AAAAATAATTGAATCTCACGTAACTAATGAATTACCTGTTATGGCTACAGAAAACATATTGATGGAAGCTGTAAAAAAAGGTGGAGATAGACAGGAATTACATGAAAAAATAAGGGTACACTCTATGGCTGCGGCTAACAGGGTTAAAAAAGAAGGACTTAATAATGATTTGCTAGAGAGAATAATAAATGATAAAAGTTTCCCTCTTACTAAAGATGAAATTATGAAAATTATAAATCCTAAAAATTTCATAGGTAGAGCTCCGGGGCAAGTTACTGATTTTATTGAATCTAAGATAAAACCTATACTTGAACTTAATTCTAATTTAATTGGTGGGATAACTGAAATTAACGTATAAAATAATAAAAAGTATAAAGCGTGTTTAAAACACGCTTTATACTTTTGTTTTTATTAAATTTTAACATAAAAAGATGATTTTTATAGTATATATTGAAAATCCTATAAATAACGTCGCTAAATGTATATTTAGCGACGTTATTTACTTTTGTCAAAAATTAAGGTAAACTATATATAAGCAAATAATATATGGAATTTAGGTGATAATCATGAAATATGATATAAAAAGTATTTGTAATCAAGATCTCCCCCCTTGTATTACTGAATTTTTAAGCTATTTAGATACTATTAAAGGTAAATCAATAAATACTATAGATGCATACAAAGTTGACTTAACTATGTTCTTAAGATTTATAAAAGCATACAAAGGTCTTTCGAGTAATGATTTAGAATTTGAAGATATACCTATTAATGATGTTGATAGAACCTTGCTTCAACAAATATCATTAACTGACTTGTATGCGTTTATATCATTTACTGAAAAACATAGAAACAATGGAAATTACGCAAGAGCTAGAAAAGTAGCTACTTTAAAATCCTTTTTTAATTACCTTAATAATAAAGCTAAGATAATTGATGGAAATCCCGCTACTGAATTAGAATCTCCAAAGATAAATCAAAGACATCCTGTATACTTAACTCTTAGTGAGAGTCGTACCCTTTTATATTCCATGGATAAAAGCGAAAGAAATTATAAGCGAGATTATTGCATAGTAACCCTCTTTTTAAATTGCGGGTTAAGGCTTTCAGAATTATGCGGTATAAATGTCTCTAGAATTAAAGATGATACTTTAACAGTTATAGGTAAGGGAAATAAAGAAAGAACGGTTTACTTAAATCAAACTACGTTAAACGCTATAAATGACTATTTAAAAGTAAGAGATGTGTCAAAGGTTACAGAAAGTGATAAGGATGCTTTGTTTATAAGTTCGAAAAATAATAGAATAAATAAAAGAAGTGTTGAAAGAATAGTAAAAAAGCATATAAAAACAGCGGGTTTAGATAGTGATAAGTATACCCCTCACAAATTAAGACATACAGCAGCAACTTTAATGTACAAGCATGGTAATGTAGATATAAGGAGTCTTCAAGATATATTAGGACATGAAAATATATCTACTACTCAAATATATACTCACGTAGATGATGAACGATTAAGAGCAGCAGTAAAATCTAACCCTTTAAACGACGATGAAATTCTATAACTTTAAAGAAATATATAGAATTTTTATGACCAATTCTACCTATAACATTATTTTAAAATCCAAAATAAAATTACAGAGGCAAAGATGTTTTCTCTTGCCTCTTAAAGATCTAAGTTTTAAATTAATATATAACTTAAAATTTTTTATCCCCTACTCTTTCCCCTTTAATATTATTAATCCTGGATATGCTTCAGATGCCAATGAATCAAAATCCGACTCGTTATCTAGTACGTTTTTTACACTTTCTAAATCTTCTATAAAATAAACTTTTTCATTATCAACTTCTTGTACATATGTATCATTTATATTTTCGAAATTAGAATCATTTTCATTAGATTCATATTTCAAATCTCCTAGGTTTTGCTTAAATGATTCCCCTTCTAAAATATAATTATCTACATCTTCGATATTTATAGATCGTACATCTGATTCTTTTGATTCTAAACACTTACAACAATTATCACAAATTTTATTTTCAAATATATCACATATATCACATATATCATCTTCTGTACTAGAATCATAATTAGATAGTTTATTTTTATTGTTATCCATGGTAATCACCTCTACCTTAAATTTATAATACATTAAACTTTAGTATTATATTATAACACAAAGATTATAAAAATCAATTTCAAAAGATTTAAAGTAAGATAATGTTTTGTAAATATTATCAAATTAAAAAAGAACATAGGTTTGAATTAATTAAGATTATATGATATAATCAATTCATTAATTAAGATTGTGGGGTGTTTATTAATGACGGAACAAGCAGGTTCAAAACAAGAAGAAATATATGCATTTTTAAAGAGCTATACTGAATTAAAAGGTTATCCTCCTTCAGTGAGAGAGATATGTGAAGCAGTGTCATTAAAATCGACTTCTACTGTTCATGGACACTTAAAAAGATTAGAGAAAAAAGGATTTATAAAAAGAGATCCTACAAAACCAAGAGCTTTAGAAATATTAGAGCTATCAATGTCTAAAAAGGAAATGGTAGATATACCTATTATAGGCAAGGTTACTGCTGGAGTACCTATTTTAGCTGTAGAAAACATTGAAGATACATTTTCAATGCCTATGAACTTTGTAAAACATGATAAGGATTTATTTATATTAAAAGTAAGTGGAGATAGCATGATTGATGCAGGAATACATAGTGGTGATTTGGCCATTATTGAAAAAGGTGAAACTGCCATCAACGGTGAAATCGTTGTAGCGCTAATAGAAAATGAAGCTACAATAAAGCGTTTTTTCAAAGAAGACGGTTTTATAAGACTTCAACCAGAAAATAAAAGTATGAGTCCAATAATAGTAAAAGACTGTGTTATTTTAGGAAAATTAGTAGCGATATACAGAAGATATTAAATGATAAGAAAACAATAAAAGCACTAAAGTTCTAGTGCTTTTATTGTTTTCTTATTTTATTATGTTAGATAGTGCTATTAAAACTCCAAGTTTACCATGGTCAAAGGTTAATCCACCTTGAAGATAAGCAATATAAGGAGCTCTTATAGGTGCATCTGCTGAAAGTTCTATGGATGAACCTTGAATAAATGCTCCAGCAGCCATAATTACTTGATCCTCATATCCCGGCATTTCCCAAGGCTCACATTCTACAAAAGAATCTATAGGCGATCCCTTTTGTATGCCTTTGCAAAAGTTAATTAAAATATCCTTATCATTAAACTTTATAGCTTGTATTATATCACTTCTCTTATCGTCAAACTTAGGCATAACCTCAAATCCGGAAAGTTCCATAAGCCTTGCAGCAAATACAGATGTTTTTAATGCTTCCATAGATATATGAGGGGCTAGAAAAATGCCTTGAAAT
>CAYYWN010000293.1:0-3396 GCA_964474485.1 uncultured Clostridium sp.
CTCTAAAAGCCTTTTTCTATCTTCAATTTTATACCCATCAATCTTTTTTAATGTAAGTACATTTCTTCACTATATTCATTTATTATAAATGGTGCATAAATACATGTAACTGATTGATTATTAGTCCTAAATCTTTCTATATTTTGTGCTTCTATTTCAAAGTCTAATTCTAACCTTGTAGAATCAAGAAGTTCATTTAAAGCTTCACTAGGATCTATTAATGTATCTTTAAATTTAGCCTTAGTAAGATTAAATATTTTAGATAATATAGAAATATCCGTTTCCATCTTATATGCTATCTCAGGCCTTTGGACCTTTACTATAACTTCTCTACCATCCTTTAATGTTGCTTCATGTACTTGTGCTACAGAAGCTGATGCTAGAGGTATCTCATTGAATTTAAGGAATAGGTCTTCAATTGACCTACCAAATTCGCTTTTTATAACCTTATTTATATCTTTAAACCTTTCAGGTAAAACATTATCTTGGAGCTTTGATAATTCCCTTATATATTCGGCAGGTAATATATCTGGCCTAGTGCTTAATATTTGCCCAAGCTTTATAAAGGTTGGGCCAAGGTCTTCACAAGCTAATCTTAAATTTTCAGGTGAATTATCTTGTCTTTTTATTTTATTATCAACTATAAACCCAAATCCATAAAAAGCAGAAACCTTTACTATTTCTTTCAAACGTTTAGCAGAATTTTTAGCCATTTTAGCCCTCTCTTCACTTAAAACCACCATTAGCTATATGTGTCTTACAGTTTTTACTCTTGTTTATTTTCTAAAATGCTTATTTTAGCTTCTAATTTTAGCATCTTTTCTTTAACTTCATTTAAATCTTCTTGATGTGCTAAATTTAAATCTTCAATTATACTAAGTATGTCTTTTTTATTTAAGAGTTTTACACTATCAACCTTTGCAACTAACTTTTCTCCAGAACTTTGCATATTTCTTTTTAGTTCTTCGCTTAATTCTTTACCTTCTTCCATACTTAACTTTCCCTTTTGAACCATATCTTCAATAATCTTTGAAGACTTTTCATAAGTATAAGCAACAGAACCTACTCCTGCAAGAAACACCTTTTTTAATTCATCTAACATAATTACACCTCCAAATTTATTTTTATGTTTTTTAGTATATCCTTATATAAATTATACTATAAGGATATCCCCTATTAAAGACCTTAATAAATCTTTAACATAACTTATATATTTAAGAATATAATGATTTTAAAGTGAATGGATTCTATGCTAAAATAGATAAGTAATATAGTAACTACTTATAAGTATGCCTTTAAATAAAATAATTAAACATAATGTTTAAATTGAGAGAAGGATTTATATTGGCTGGGAGTATTATAAAAATACGAGGAATAATGAATGGACTTAGCGACACAGAAAAAAAGGTAGCTAATTTTATACTAGAATACCCTTCAGAGATTTCTGATTTGTCTATAGGTAATATGTCTAAAAGATGTGGAGCTAGCGAGGCTACTATAGTAAGATTTTGTAGAGCAGTTGGTTATAATGGATTTAAAGATTTTAAGATTGATATTACTCGTGATATGGCTTATCTTGAGGTAAATAGTAAAGATGACAGATATGCAGATATAGAAAATAGTTATGATATAGATGCTATTATCACAAATATAAGTAATAATAATAAAAAGGCTATAGATAATACAATTAAAATAATATCTACAGAAAGTATAAAAGAAGCAATAGAGGCACTAGATAAATCAAAGCGAATCGAGTTTTTTGGAGTAGGAGCTTCCTATGTAATAGCCTTAGATGCCTTCCAAAAGTTTTGCAGGATAAATAAGTTAGCTACGGCTCATGCTGATACACATATTCAAACTATTTCAGCAGCCAATCTTACAAAAGATGATGTTGCAGTTGCAATATCATATTCTGGGGAAACTAAAGATGTCTACGATGCCATAGATATAGCAAGAAGTTCAGGTGCAACAACTATTAGCATAACTAAATATGGATCTAGTTCTATAAGTGATATATGTGATATTAAGTTGTATGTATCAGCTCCAGAAATAAGCATAAGAAGTGGTGCAACCTCTTCTAGAATAGCACAGCTTAATATAATAGATATATTATTTGCAGGAGTTGCAAGTAAGCGACTTAATGAAACTCAAAAATATCTAGAAAAAACAAGAGTTGCTATAAAAGCTAAAAAATTTAAATAACCAATCTAAATTTAATAAAGATAACTTGTCATAAGTATTAGAACAAGTTGTCTTTAAGATGGTACATATTTAAATATTCCATTTACTTTTTATCTTTTTCTGGAACTTCAAGATTACAATGTTCTTAAATTTAAATTTATTTACTTAGTTATAATTGACATAATACGATTTATATAATAAAATGTTAGGGTGATACAATAACACATGCTCCCATAGTTTAATGGATATAACGATCCCCTCCTAAGGGATAAATACAGGTTCGATTCCTGTTGGGAGTACCAAAAAAGATTAGAAATTTAATTTATTAAATTTCTAATCTTTTTTATTTACTATTACACTTTTTAAAAGGTCTTTTCAAAGGATAACTACATAAAAAGGCTTTCGAGAATAGTTATACTGAATAATAAGTTACTTTAAAAATTCTTACCTTAAGGTACCATTACTGTGATATAACAAGGTAGAACTAGATATAATATAAAATATTAACCTAAATCTTATATTTGAGCTATTTAAAAGATAATGCCTTGAAATAGTATGTAATTTGTGTTAATACATTAGTCTTAAATGTGATATAATAAGATAGATTTATTTAATTTTATGACATTTCAGAAAAGTATTAGAAAGATAAATTAGTATTATATCTAAGTTAGACTTAGATATAATACTATTCTAATCTATCTATGTATCCAAAAAGCATATTAAATGGATATAAGATATCACAAAATTATTTATTATATAAAAATTAATCATTATAGGAGAGTGGTACTTTTGGACCCTAGCACGTGGCATTTGATTTTATTAACTGTGCTTTTATTATCATCAGCATTTTTCTCTGCTTCAGAAACGGCTCTTATGAGCTTTAGTAAGATAAGAGTAAAACATCTTGTGGAAGAAGGTGTAAAGGGAGCTGACAAAATAGAAAAACTTATAGCAAGCCCTAATAAACTATTAGGAAGTATTTTAGTAGGTAATAACGTAGCAAATATAGCAGCTTCTGCTCTGGCAACCTCACTTGCATTAAAAGCCTTTGGGCAAAAAGGTGTAGGAATAGCAACTATGGTTATGACCGTATTAGTACTAATATTTGCAGAAATAACCCCTAAATCTTTAGCTGCTCAAAATTCAGAAAAGGTTTCTTTTAAAGTCTATAAGCCTATAAGTTTTATTATAATAGTACTAAGACCTGTAGTAACT
>CAYYWN010000294.1:0-3392 GCA_964474485.1 uncultured Clostridium sp.
TAGGAAAGTTAAAAATACCGATTATACTTAAAAGGGGTATAAGTGCAACTATAAATGAATGGATAAATGCTGCAGAATATATATTAAGAGAAGGAAACAACAATGTTATATTATGTGAAAGAGGTATTAGAACCTTTGAAACATATACACGTAATACTTTGGATTTAAATGCTGTAGCCTTTGTTAAAAACAATTATAGATTACCTATTATAGTGGACCCAAGCCATGGGACAGGAATTAGAGAGCTAGTGCATCCAATGTCTTTAGCATCTATTGCTGCAGGCGCAGACGGGCTTATAATAGAAAGCCACATAAGTCCTGAACGTTCAATATCTGATGCAAATCAAACAATATCAATAAATACTCTTTCTGATATAATTAAGCACATAAAAAAACTATATTGAAAAAGGTGATTAAATGGATATAAAGATATTAGGAGCTAAAGGAAAGATTCATAAAGAAATTAAAAACTTGCCAGGTGATAAATCCATTGCACATAGAAGCCTTATAATAGGCTGCATACCTAAGGGAACCTATAATATATATAACTTTCCAAAAGGGGAAGATTGTGTTGTTACCCTTAAGAATATTGAGAAATTAGGAGTGAAAATTACTTATGAAGGTGAAGATAAATTAAGAGTTATAAGCCCTGGAATAGAAGAATTTAAAAAAGATGTTGGTATATTAAGTTGCGATAATTCAGGAACAACTGTTAGATTATTACTTGGGCTTTTATGTTCCGCTAATATAAAAGCAATTTTAATAGGTGATGAATCTCTAAGTAAAAGACCAATGAAAAGAATATTAGAACCATTACAATTAATGGGTGGAACTTTTGAATGTGTAGAAGGTAAACTACCAATTAATACTACTAAACTATCAATTCTAGAAAGTATAGAATATTCTATGACAGTACCTTCAGCACAGGTAAAATCAGCTCTTTTAATAGCAGCTCTAGTAGCAAAAAAAGGTATAGTGGTAAATGAAATTTTATCTACTAGGGATCATACTGAAATTATGATGAAATACTTAGGTGCAAATATTCAATGCAAAGAAAAATCTATAAGACTTGAAAAATCCAAGTTATGTTCTAAGGATATCTTCATTCCAGGAGATATATCTTCTGCAGCTTTTATAGTAGGATTATGCTTACTAGCTAAAGAATCAAGTATAACTTTAAAAGATGTTCTCTTAAATCCTAGCAGAAGAAAATTTATAGATATATTAAAGGACATGGGTGCTAATATAAGTATAGATATAAAAGAAACTAGAAATGGAGAATTAGTAGGTAATATAAAAGCTAAAAGCAGTAGCCTAAAAGGAATAGAAATTGAAGCATCATATACTCCTAGTATTATAGACGAAATCCCACTGCTTAGTGTTTTAGCAGCTTTTAGTGAAGGTACTACTATAATTAGATCAGTAGATGAGTTAAAGGTGAAAGAAAGCAATAGAGTAGCTGGTATAATAGATAATTTAAATAATTGTGGCATAGAGTCATATTATGAAAATGGGGACCTATTTATTAAAGGTAAGAATTTATATATAAGTAAAGATATAAGTATCGAAAGTCAAAAAGATCATAGAATAGCTATGGCTTTTGCAGTACTTTCTATTAGGAATTTAAAAAGTACCAATATTAATAATTGGGAGTATACAAATATATCCTTCCCAAATAGCATAAAGTTTTTTAGCGAGTTCTTAAATATAGTTGAAATCTAACGATTAAAAAGCATTAATATAAAGATAGTTATAAAAAATCGGTATTCTCCATAAGATAACCTTAGAAATTATTTTAGGAGGTAAGTAAGATGAAGAAAAGACTATTAGATAATTATAAGGAAAAGCTTTTAAAAGAAAGAGAAGTAATATTAGATACTGTTAAAAGTACGGTAGATCAAGAACATATAAATTCAAAAAATGAATTTTCTTCAGAACTTTCATTTTATGATAATCATCCTGCGGATCAAGCAGCTGAAATCAATGATATTATGAGAGCACAGGCATTAAAAGGAAATGAATTAAATTTAATTGATAAAATAGATAAAGCCTTAAATGCTATAGAAAATGAAGAATATGGAATTTGTAAGAGTTGTGGTAAAGATATAGGAAGAGAAAGGCTTGATGTAGTACCTTATGTAGTATATTGTATAAAGTGTCAGAATGAATTAAGTATAGAAGAAAAAGATATGAAAACTGAGTCTAACAGTCCAAATACAATCTATGATTATAAGAAGAATAATGAGGATTATGGATTAAGTTTTAAAAAAGATGATGCTTTTGAGCAAGTTCAAAGCTTTAATAAAACAAAGAACTTTAAAGATTATTATGAAGAGGATGAAGATAATCATAGTTATGACGTAGAATGGATAGAAAAAATAAGCAATGAGCAATATAAAAGTGGATTACCAGATTAATTTAACGGGGGATGGAAATTTGGAAATAATCATAATTATTTTAGGTGTGTTTATTGACAGGGTTACAAAAATGTGGGCAGTTAGTAATTTAGCTAAGGGTAAGGATGTAGTTATAATTAATAACTTTTTTAGTTTATCATACTTAGAAAATAGGGGCGCCGCATTTGGTATCTTTCAAGGAAGAGCTTTTTTACTATCATTAGTAACTGTTGTAGTTGTACTATTAATGTTTTTTTATTTAATAAGATATAAACCTAAATCATTTATATTAAAAGTATCATTAGCTCTTATTATATCTGGAGCTATAGGTAATTTGATAGATAGATTAAAGTATAAATATGTAGTAGATTTTATTTGTTTCCACTATAAAGATATTTACAGTTTTCCAACATTCAACTTTGCAGATATATTTGTAGTTATAGGATTATTTTTACTGGCAATATTTATAATAAAGGATGGCGAATAATGAGGGAAGAGATATTTTTAGTAGAGGATTGTGAAGATCAAGAGAGGATAGATAAATATCTATTTAGCAGTTTAAAAACTGTATCTAGATCCTATATACAAAAATTAATTGAGGAAAAAAGTGTTTTAGTAAATGGTAAATCTGTAAAAAGTAAATATAAGATAAAGCAAGGAGACTTAATTAAGGTTTATATTAGAGAGTCCACAGAAATTGAAGTAAAGCCTGAAGATATGTATTTAGATATATTATATGAAGATGATGATATTATTATTGTAAATAAAGAGCAAGGTATAGTGGTTCATCCAGCATCAGGTAATTATGCTGGTACTCTTGTAAATGCGCTTGTAAATCACTCTTTGAATCTATCTAAAGTTAATGGTAGTGAAAGACCTGGAATAGTTCATAGGATAGACAAGGATACTTCAGGGGTACTTGTTATAGCTATAAATGATAATTCACACTGTAAATTAGCAGAGCAATTTAACGCACTTGCTATACAAAGACAGTAA
>CAYYWN010000295.1:0-3391 GCA_964474485.1 uncultured Clostridium sp.
ACTATTTAATATTCCTTGGACACCATCATACTCTTTAATTACTCTACTTGAGAGCTGAAGTACGTTCTCTTTAGATGTTCCAGTTCTTAATATTATAGCTAGAAGCTCTGAGTTTGAAAGACTAATAGCCCCATATCTTAAAAGTCTTTCTTGAGGTCTTTCATTCTTTGGTAAATCCATGATTTTTAAACTATCTTTCATAAAGATTCTCCTTAAAATAGATTTACCCCATACCCCTAAATAAAATATGCAGATTATAAAAGCTAATTACTTTTAGATTACGGCCTGCTTTAGCATATAATTTAATTTATTTATAGGTAAGCCTACTATATTATAATAGCAGCCTTTTATTTCCTCAACAAATAAACCACCATAACCTTGTATGGCATAAGCACCTGCTTTATCAAAAGGCTCACCTGTTTTTATGTATGCTCTTATGTCATCTTTTGTAATATTTGAAAACTTCACTTCAGTACACACACTTTCTTCAAAAACCTTGTTATCACTTTTTCTTATAAGTGTTATGCCAGAATAAACCTTATGAGTACCTCCATTTAACTTTTCTAACATAGTAAAAGCCTCATTTTCATCCTTAGGTTTCCCTAAAACTTCCCCGTTAAAAGCTACAATAGTATCACATCCAATTATTATAGCATCATCTATACAAATGTTTGCTACAGATGTAGCCTTTCCTTTAGATAAAGATTTTACATACTCTTCAAAGTTTCCTTTAAATTCTATACTCTCCTCATCAAAATCACTAACTATGATTTTAAAATCTTTTGTAATCCTCTTTAAAAGTTCATGCCTTCTTTCTGAAGCAGATGCTAAAATTATATTCAAATAAACACTTCCCATCAGTTTACTACCTTCTATATAGTATTATAGCCAATATCACACCAACTATAGACATAATATTGAAATTAAAATTCATACCAAAAGTAATCTCCGCAATTTTCAAGTTTAAATGTATTGGGTTTATCAATCCAATATTATATACGATTTTAAAAATCTCAAGTGACTTTAAATTATTTCCAATAAAATCCCCTAAGAAGTTTCCTAAAATCCCTCCAATAAATATGACAAGTATAAATAACCCCCTACTTTTCTTTACACTTTTCACCATTATTCACCACCCATTTATACATACTATATAGTTTAGCATTTATAAAAATCTTAAACAAGTAGCTTTATATTATTTTAGAAAAAATTAATAAGTTTTTTATACTTTTAATTTTAAATCAACTAAATAAAGTAGCTTTATACTCTAAAAGCTACTTTATTTGTATTAAAAAAATATATTTACTTATTTTGGATATATTTTCTATGAAATATATATATATATTCATAATATTTATTTAAGTCGTCTTTTTTTACTTCATCTGGTAACGATAATGTAAAGTTTTTTATTTCTTCTAGAAGCTCACTTTGATTTCCTTTTGTTTTAATAGGCTCTAATTCAGTTACCCACTTTTTTATTTCTTCTGTTTGAATAGACATTACTTCTTTTTCTCTTAATTTAGAAAATACTTTAATATTTGCACTTACTATTTCAGATATTTCATTACTTTCATTGTTACTTTTATCTATATCTAAAAGTATCCTTGCTATATCTATTCCTTTTTCTTTTATATCTTTTACAATGTTTTCAGATTCCTCTTCTTCAAATATACCTTTTATTACTCTTTGCTTACCCTCATCCTCTATTATAAAAGATTCATATCCAAGTTCTGAAAGTTTCTTTTTATTTTCTGTGGCATTTTCTACTTTACCAAATACTCCTGTTTGAACTAAATAAAAGCTTAACTTATTATTTTTTGCTTCTTTGTTTCTATTTACTGTATTAACTTCACTAGAATCTTTTTTTACGCTTGATTTGTTTTTTATTAATAAGTTTGATATAACGCTTCCAGCAACTAGTGATAATAGAAATACTGCACAAATAAAAAATAATATAATATAATTTATAGGTTTTTTCTTTTTATAATTATATCTTGTGTATTTCATTTTTTCCTCCTTTATAATAAATGCTACTATAATAAATACTATTTATAAAAAAGGACATTTATTCTAAAAATCGCGAAAATATAATTTACATCTATTAAATTTTTATTAAATCTTTCTTTCGAATTTCCCTTAATGTCTTTTTAAAATAATCATATCTTTTGTTGTATTGCCCATCTCAAAAAAACCCTTAACTGTTCTCATTTGTTTAAATCCGAGGTTCTCCCAAAATCTTATTCCATCATAATTATCTTTTATTGTAACTGAACAAATTTCATCTATATTCATTTTGTTTTTACTATATTCTATTAACTTAGTAATTATTTTAGATCCAATACCTTTATTTCTGTATTTTTCATCTATTAAAAAGTACCATATTATGAATTGATTTATATCTTTAAATTCAAATCTGCCTTTAAAGATACCTATTATCTTTTTATCTTTAGTTATTTTTAAGAAAATTTCATTTTCGCTTATATAGTATTCTAAAAATCTTTCTAATATTTCTTCAAAAGTTACCGATTTACTGTTAAAATTCTTATCTATATCATTTTGGGAATTTATCCATAGTCTAACGTATATCAAATCCTCTTTATTAATATCACTTATTACAATATCGTCTATAACAGCTTTTAAATTAAACATACATTTTGTTGATAACATTTATACAATATATACAAACCTTTCAATGTAGATGCTGCTAAATATTATGCAACAATTCACCTCCTTTAAATCCCTATCCCCATATTAGTTCTACAAAAATATAAAATTACCTTTATATATATATCTTTTATATTTTAATAAAATTAAGTCTTTAATCCTTAATATTCCTTACTAATATCTTTATTTTCATTTCCTATAATAATTAGAACATTCTTATTTATAATTTAATATGTTATTATAGTAGGTAATATTGATAAGGGGTGTGAGACTATGATTGAAATTAGCAATGGTAAAAAGTATTCAAATCTTTTAATATTTAAATTTCAAAACTACGATCTAAATTATCCTGAAAATATAAAAGAATTATTAAACTTTTCAAAAAATAGTGGTCATTACAATGAAACTGAATGTATAAATACCTTAGGTAAATGCAACTATGATTATATTTATATTTTAGGTCTTGGACTTACCGAGGAATATAATAATTCAAAGCTTTTCCATGGTCTAGGTAATTTTATACTAAAT
The DNA here is from genome assembly GCA_964474485.1 of uncultured Clostridium sp. Lineage (GTDB taxonomy): Bacteria > Bacillota > Clostridia > Clostridiales > Clostridiaceae > Clostridium_L. Next base: position 3,193 of record CAYYWN010000295.1, read on the forward strand.
TTTAAAAATATAATTAAAGATATAGATATATTAGATAACTTCAATGAAGATGTAGGATATACCTTAGGCGAATCTATTTCATTATCTCTTTATAAATATAAAGGTATAAAATCGAAAAACGACCCTATTAAACTATCTAAGATTAATTTAATTTCAGATTTTGAATCTTCCATAACTAAAGGTTACGAAGTTGGTACTT
>CAYYWN010000296.1:0-3387 GCA_964474485.1 uncultured Clostridium sp.
ATAGATGCCGCTGCTGATGCCGCTGTTATACCTGGTATTACCTCTACACTATCCATATCTTCTTCTTTACATAATTCTAGTATAAGGCCAGCCATACCATATATTCCTGCATCTCCAGTACTAACTATAGATACAATTTTATTTTCTGCCATATTTAAAGCTTGCTTACATCTTTCCTCTTCACCCTTCATGCCTGTTGCATAAATCTCTTTATCTTCAATTAAGGACTTAATCATATCTATGTATTTTGTATATCCTACAATAACTTCACTTTCCTCTAAGGCTTTTCGTGCCTTTATTGACATATGTTCAATGCCCCCTGGACCCATTCCAATTACATATAACTTTTTCATACTTATCCCCTCTTTCTATATCTATTAATAGAATCTAACGTCTTTATTCCATAACATCTATAATCTTTAATTTTTATATTTAAATCTAAGTTTTTTTTAAGACTCTTCTCATCTTCATATATTACACCTAAAATGTCCCCACTATGAGCCCCTATTATTCCAAGTCCTTTAGTATCTTCGCATATTTTAATAACATCATTTAAAATAGAGTAATGAAGTCTTCCTTCATTTTTAATAATACTATGTGTACTTATTTTTGCTAATTCTCTAAGACTTTTTTTATTAAAAGCTTCTACTAAATCTTTTTCTAAATAATCTAATTTAGCTAAACTACCTATTGATCTTTTATTAAAATCTATAGTATTTATTAATCTTTTACCTTCATATACCATAACATAAAACTCCATATAGTTTCCAAGTTCTAAAGAAAGTTTACCATCCTTATATTGAAATAGTGTAGCTTTTTCAAATATTATACTATCTGTAGGCTCTATAGATACAGCTAATGTTATAAGTTCTTCCTCTGAAAATTCTTTATTAAAGCACTTTAATAAAGAATTATATAAAGCACAGATATCTGCAGTGCTACTAGCAAATCCTTTCCCTCTTGGTATATCTGATTTAATATTTATTGTAAAGTCTTCATAAAATCTTTCATAGCCCCAAATTTTAAGCGTGTTTTTTAAAAACTCATAGCATTTACTATTATTTTTATCTAAATCTTTTGTTTTTTCTTCTTTTAAAGTAACCTCCGTATAAATATCGCACGGAAAAGATAAGAGCAAATCCCTATCTTTCATATTCCCTTGAAATATTTCTCCAAGACTACCAGGATATTTGCTTACATAATTCATAAATACTCCTATAAAATAGAGCTTAGATACTCTGAAAGCTTAGCTTCATCATTAAAGCAAAGACCATTAGGTTTGTCTTTGCGCCCTATAACAGCAATCCATAAATCTAATTCTATGGCAGCCTCTATTTTTTCTATAGTTCCACCTTGAATTCCACTATCCTTCATAACTATAATCTTAGCATCATAAGCTTCTATAAAGGCTTTATTTAAATCTTTATCTACGGGTCCTTTTATAGCGATTATATTATCCACAGTAGCTCCTGACTTTAAACAAATATCTATAGATTCTATAATAGGTAACACTCTATGAATTATCCTATTTTCTATCTTCATTGAGGTAAACTTATTTACGTTTCTACTGCCAGTTGTATTTAATATATTTCCCTGCAAAGACTTTAGTTTTTCTTCTAACTTTTGGTAGTCTTCTACTAATATAAGCTTATGATAATCTTTATATTTATCTATTATAGATTTTCTCTCATATCTTATATAGGTTATGTTTTGCTTTTCACAGATCTCCATAGCATTTTTTGTAACTACCTCAGCATAAGGATGTGAGGCATCTATTAATATTGGTATATCATATTTTATCATCATAGCTTCAAGTTGATCTTTATCTAAAGGTTTAGTGTTTATATATTTATATTTATATTCCTTTAATAATTGGCCACCATATTCAGTAGCCGTGGACACAAAGATATCTTCTGTATACTTATTTATTAAAGATAATAATTTCTTTCCTTCAGAAGTACCTAAAATTAATCCTATCATTACACTATTCCTCCAATTCTCCTATGCATAAGGTCATACCCTCTAAGGATAATCTTTTTGTAAAGGCTGTAGCTCCTGTAAGTTCTACTACAGGTTCCGCTACAGATCTAACTCCAATTATCTTTTCTACAAAATCACTACCTGAATATTTATGATGAACTCTTTTTATTTCCTCTAATGTAAATATTTCAATATCACATTTTAGCTCTTTACCTAAGTTATTTATTGCTAGTTCATCCTTTTTCACTTCTACTGTAGCTATATATCTTACTGCTCTTTTATCAATATTATAGTACTCTAACTTTTCTAAAACCTTATCCACCATCTCTTTAGAATCGTAATCCTTTTTACATCCAATCCCTAAAACTATATCTCGTCTTATAAGTTTTAAACAGGGTTCCTTATATTCTTGGATTTTGCTTTTATTAGTTATAATAACAGATCCTAAGCTTTCTAATAAATTTTTTGTGTACCCTTTAGGCGTATCTATAAAAGATCTTTCATCTTTAAAGTATACCTTCTTATCTTCTACTAATAAGGAGGATATAACTTTAGCTTTGTCTAAATCTTCAATAATTAGGTTATCATTTTTAGCAATGGTGTCAGGAGCTATTTTGCCTAAGTTATCAGTAGCTGTAGTTATTATAGCTTCTGCTTTTAATATTTCTGCAAGTGTTATACAAAGATCATTAGCCCCACCTAAGTGACCACTTAAAACACTTATTACATATTTACCTGCGTTATCTATTACTACCACCGCTGGATCCTTGTCTTTAGTTGTAATATTAGGTGCTATCGCTCTTACTGCAATACCTATAGCGCCTATAAATATTATACCTTCATAATCTTGCATCAATGTTTTAGTTAGTTTATAAACATCAAAATCTTCTTTATCCTTTTTATAATAATGGTCTATGGTAATATAATCTTTTAGATTATTTACAATAGCTTTTCCCCTAGATGTAAAAGTTATTATAGCAAGCTTCATTATTTTCCCTTTCTATACATATGAGAAAAACTCTCATCATAAAGAAGACTCTTTTCATAATCGCAGTCTATAAAATCTCCAACTAAAATTTGTGCACATTTAACTATATTAGCTTCTTTAACCTTTTCTGATATATTGTCTAATGTTCCAAGTAAAATTCTTTCGTCTTCCCAGGTAGCCCTTTCTACTACTGCAATAGGTACATCTCCCCTGCCATAACCTTTCTTAAGCTTATCTACTACTTTATCTATCATAGATATAGATAAGAATATTGCCATAGAAGCGTTAGTCCTTGCAAGTATTTCTAAGTCTTGGTTAGCTGGAACGGGAGTCCTTCCCTCAACCCTTGTTAATATAACAGTTTGACTTACAGATGGTAACGTAAATTCTTTTTTTATAGCCGCTGCTGCTGCTGAAAA
>CAYYWN010000297.1:0-3380 GCA_964474485.1 uncultured Clostridium sp.
AATGATGCTATTTTACTGAATAATTCTTCATAAGACTTATTACCCTCCTCTTTAAGATACCATCTTGCATAATCCATACTAAGCATTAACATATAAGAGGGGCTTGTACTTAAAAATGCACTAACATAAAAATCTACTCTTTCTATAAGACTTTCGTCATTAACATGCAAGTACGCAGACTGAGTTAAGCTAGGTAATGTTTTATGTGCACTCATTACGGCCATATCAACTCCTAATTTAACTGGATTTTCAGGCAACATTGGATGTGCTCCAAAGTGTGCTCCATGAGCTGCATCAACTAGGACCTTTATATTGCTTTCTTTACAGATCTTTACTATGTATTTTAAATTACAACATACTCCATAGTAATTGGGGTATGTTACTATTATAGCTTTAATATCCTTATGTTCTTTTATAATATCTTTAAGATTAGTAATATCAATACCTAATGGAGCATGGAAGTCTTTATCTAACTGATTAGTTACATATATAGGATCTAACTTTCTCATAATTATAGCGTTAAATATTGATTTATGACAGTTCCTCTCTACTAATATCTTATCGCCTTCTTCTAATGAAGAAAATATCATAGCCATATTGCCACTAGTACTGCCATTTACTAAAAAATATGACTTTTTACTATTATAATATTGAGCTAAAAGTTCTTCCGCTTCCTTTATAGCTCCCTTTGGATTATGTAAGTTATCCAATCCTTCTACTTCAGTTAAATCTGATCTTAAAAGTAAGCTTTCTATATTTCTCTTTTGTATTTTTCTTTTAAAACCTTTTCCTCCTTTGTGCCCCGGTATGCAGAATAAAGAATTTCCTTCTTTGTTATACTTTAAGAGTGCACTCATCATAGGGATATCTTGCATCGTTAATCTCTCCTTAAAACAAACATGTAATACATATTAATTATTAGCTTTAGTTCCTATATTGCTCTATATTAAAATAATTACTTCTTACCATATACTGTACTAAGCTTCTTTTTATACATTGTTTGTAGTACTCATAAAAATCAGTGTCTATATTACAATTTATTAATTTTTCTTCGCAACTTTTGCATATATACTTTCCGTTTATCATTATACCATTATTTATAGATTTTCTACATAGCATACATATTCCTTTATTCATTATTTATCATTCTAAAGGTTTTAGAATGATTGCCACCTCCTTCTAATTATTATATATCTTGTTTTAATTATTTCCTCATATAGTATATTGTATTCAAACTATTGCTAGATTTTATTTTGTCCACTTTATTTATTTGTATACAAATAATATCATTCTTCTACTATTACATTGCTTTTATCCTATACTTTTTTATTAACATTATAATGCTTGTATTATTAAATAATTTTTAATTAATATATGAAATAATTATTAAAGTTGATGAGAAATTATATTATCTTTCATCTATAAATCACTTTATATAAGAAAATAAGCATAAAGATTAACATTAATCTTTATGCTTATTTTGAAGCAATGCTATATTTATATTTAATGCTTTCTTAATTATTAGATACTAATAGTAAAGTTTAATTAACTTGTATCTTTTTTATAAACTCTCTACTTGGCTCAAAGTAAAATCTTTTATATTTATCACCATATCTATATATACAACAGTATTGATTAAACATGGACATTGAACATACATATCTTTTTGATGATATAGAATTTACCGCTTTTTTTATATTTTTATTTATAGAACTCTTTATATCTTTTGTTTTACCTATAAAAACTATATCTTCAATTCTTATATTTTCTACCACACTCTGTTTGTCATTTTTAAGTCTATGTATAATAAGCTGATTTGCTATTATAGAATATTTATATTTAACCTTACACTTTATCAATTCTAAAGTAATCACTATAGTTGTTATTACAAAAAACACTGGATTTGTTATAAATCCAATTTCATAATTAGAAACTTTAATTTGTTCTACAATATTTGATATAACTATCATCATAACTAGTCCTAATAGCATAGCTGCCATAAAAGGGGTCTTCCTTCTAGTTACAACTTCTTTATACATTATTCTCATGTTAATCCCCCGATTGATTTATTATTTTTCACAACATAGAGATTATACTAGTGTTTTAACCTTTAAGCTATGATGATTAAGCTTATAATTAGGGCTTTAAGGTCCAATTAAATCTATTATAATGATCTAAGTTTACTTTCTTTGGCCAATCTCATTATATCTTTATTAATCTTCATATTACGTTTTATTTCTTTAATAAATATGATACTTTTATTTATAATTAAGAACTTTTTAATTTATTTTACTATAATCAATAAATAATACTAATTTCACCTATATGTTGCATACCTATATAATAAGTCAATATCTTTGGAGGTTTAATATGTTATCCAATAAATTAGAATTTGGGGATACTATTTCAGTAATAGGCCCTGCAGGTTTTGAAGAAAATTCTATTATAGATGAGAAAATTAATATTATTAGTTCTTTAGGGTTTAACATAAAAAAATCAGCTCACTTGTATGATAAGTCTGGCTATTTAGCTGGAAAGGACATAAATAGGTCTAAAGATCTAATGGATGCTTTTAAAGATCCTTCAGTTAAAGCTATTATCTGTTTTAGAGGTGGCTATGGCTCATCTAGAATATTGCCCTATTTAAACTTCGAAATAATAAAAGAAAACCCTAAAATTTTCATTGGCTTTAGTGATATTACTGTACTTTTAAATTCCATATATAAAAAGTCTTCACTAATAACTTATCACGGTCCCATGGTAAATTCTGATATGATGAACATATATAACTTAAAAAATTTTGTAAATACCCTTATGAAAAATAATGATATTCTTAATATAAGCAATCCTAAAAATGATAAACTGGATTTTTGTGGATCAAATTCTATAGAAGGGTACTTGGTTGGTGGAAATTTATCTATTATATGTAGTACTCTAGGTACTCCTTATGAAATAGATACCAAAGATAAGATACTGTTTATTGAAGAAATAAATGAAGAGCCCTATAAAATAGATAGAATGCTTACTCAATTAAAACTTGCTAATAAGCTTAATCATTGCAAAGGTTTCATTCTAGGTAAATTTACTAACTGTATTACTTCAAATACTCGATCATTTTCTTTAAATGAAGTTTTAAAAGATAACTTATTATCCTTTAATAAGCCTACTGTTATTAATATAAGCAGTGGCCATGATAATAATAACTTAATATTACCTATAGGTGCTAAATATAAAATTGATGTTGAAGAAAAGAGATTAGAAGTTATAGAAAGGTTTTTAACTTGATTAGATATATAAAAGTAATTTATAGAAATTAAGTATATTTAAAAATAAAAAAAGCTTTAGAAATCTCCGCAGAGATCGCTCTCTCAGAGAATTTC
>CAYYWN010000298.1:0-3375 GCA_964474485.1 uncultured Clostridium sp.
ACACTAAACTAAAAGGTATATCACAAATGTGCATTAAAAACAGTATTGATGCTGCTAAAAAAGCAAGGACACATATCCTTAGTGTTATGAATGACTGTATATCTAAATCAAGGGATGAAGTTTCAGAGTATGCACCTAAGGCATATAATATGAGTATACATCCAGATAAAATAAGAGACGTAATAGGTGCCGGTGGTAAAACTATTAATAAAATAATAGCTGAAACTGGTGTTAAGATTGACATAAAGGAAGATGGAACAATATTTATAACATCTAATGACGCTGCTAGTGGGAAACAGGCTATGAAAATTATTGAGGACTTAACAAAAGAAATCAAAGTTGGAGAGATTTATCTTGGAAAAGTAACTAAGATAACGGCATTTGGAGCTTTTGTTGAAATCCTTCCTAATAAAGAAGGTCTGGTTCATATATCTAAGCTAGATGTAAATAGAGTAAATAAAGTAGAAGATGTTGTATCCGTAGGTGATGAGATATTAGTAAAAGTTACAGAAGTTGATAATCAAGGACGAGTAAATTTGTCTAGAAGAGATGCAATAAAAGATACTGAAGATAAAAACAATAATGAAAATAACGATGATAAATAAAAATAGAAGGGCTTAAAGCCTTTTTATTTTTTATGGAGGTTTTTTATGTATAAGTTATTTAAGCTTGAGAATGGTCTTAGAATCGTTGTAGAAAAAATAGATTATGTGAAATCTGTAAGCGTAGGTCTTTGGGTGGAAAATGGATCTAGAAATGAAACCTTAAGCAATAATGGGATTTCTCATTTTATAGAACATATGCTGTTCAAAGGCACTTATAAAAGAACCGCTAAAGAAATTGCAGAAGAAATTGAAGATATAGGTGGACAAATAAATGCTTTTACAGGAAAAGAAGCTACCTGCTTTTATACTAAAACTTTAGACTCTCATTTGGATATCAGTCTTGATATCTTATCAGATATGATTTTAAATAGTAAACTAGATGATAAAGATATTGAAAAAGAAAAAAGTGTGATTATTGAAGAAATAAATATGAGTGAAGATTCACCAGAAGATGTACTTTCTGATATTCACAGTATTTCTATCTGGGGAAAGGACCCGTTATCTTATCCTATTTTGGGCAACATAGACACTGTTAAGTCTTTTAATAGTAATATACTTAAAGAATATATGGATAACTACTACACGCCTTTAAATGCCGTTATATCTATATGTGGCAATTTTGAAATTGATTCAATTGAAGAATTAATTGAAAAGTATTTCGGAGGTTGGAAGCTTAAGAATACAAAGAAATTATCTTACTCCTCTCCTGATATATTAAACAATCACTTGTGTAAGAAAAAGCCAATAGAACAACTACATATAAATTTAGGACTTCAGGGAATACCTTTAGAGGAAGATAATATATACACATTACTTCTTTTAAATAATATTTTTGGAGGTGGTGTGTCTTCCTTGCTATTTCAAAAAGTAAGGGAAGAATTAGGGTTATGTTATAGTGTCTATTCCTATACTTCATCATATAATAATACTGGGGCATTAAATATTTATACAGGAGTAAATCCAAAACAAGGAGTAGAAACCATTCAAGTTATAAATGAAGAACTCAAAAAGTTTATTTCAAATGGAATCACGGCGGAAAAGTTATCCAAAAGTAAGATTCAAATAAAAGCGAATTATGTAATAGGACTAGAGAGTACTAGTAGTAGAATGTTTAGTAATGGTAAATCAGTTCTATTTTTAAATAGAGTAAATACTCCAGAGGATATAATAAAAAAGATAGATTCAATAAATAACAATTCAATACAATACGTTTTCGATAATTGTTTTAAAGGCGGTATATTAAATTCTGCTTTTGTAGGGAATATAGATATAGATAAATTAGCTAAGGGCACAGGACTTAATATTAAAGAGGTATTATAATCTATTTCCTTATAGTAATAAAGATATAAATCTTTTCATAAATTATAAAAGCACAATATATAAAATTATTGGGAGGGTTATTATTATGGGAGAGAATATTAAACTTTATAGTGAAATGGAAAGATACGAGATTATCAATATTAATGATGGGGAAAAGTATAATTATTTAGGCAATAATGATATAATTATTGATACAAATGGTGAATTTAAAGTTTTAATAATACATAATTCTAAAGGCAAATTTAATTTTTTTAATAATGAAGAATTTTATGAAATACCTTGGGATTATGTTAAAAAAATAGGCGCTAAAACTATAATAATAGATATTGAAGAAAAAATTATTAAGAAGACTAAAATATAGGTTAATTTTTATTTAATATCTAAATACCCTTTTGAGAGGATGAGTTTATGAAAATACTAGTTCAAAAATTTGGTGGTACCTCTGTATCGACTATAGATAGAAGAAAGTTAGTTGTCCAAAAGGTTATGGAGGCAAAGCAAAAAGGTTATAGCCCTGTAGTAGTAGTTTCTGCTATGGGGAGGAAGGGTGAACCTTATGCAACAGATAGTCTCCGCTTTTTAGTTACAGATACATTTAAAAGTGAAAATCCTTTAGCTGCGGATTTACTTATGTCTTGTGGGGAGATAATAAGTTCCGTTGTTATGTGTGATGAGTTTCATAAAGTGGGAATAAAAGCGTCACCTTTAACAGGAGGTCAGGCAGGTATTGTTACTAATAATAAATATAATGATGCCTCCATGATTAAAGTGGATACAAAAAATATATTAGATCTACTAAAAAATAATGTGGTTCCTGTTATTACAGGATTTCAAGGATATAATGAAGAGGGATTTTTTACTACTCTTGGTAGAGGAGGAAGTGATATTACTGCATCCTTACTTGGAGTTGCTCTAAAATCTGAAGAAATAGAAATTTATACAGATGTAGACGGTATAATGACTGCTGATCCTAGAATAGTTATGGAGCCTAACTTAATACATTGTATAAGCTATAATGAAGTATTTCAGCTTGCAGATCAAGGCGCTAACGTAATACATCCTCGGGCTATAGAAATAGCTATGCAGGGTAATATTCCTCTAAAAATTAAAAATACTTTAAATCAATGTAAGGGAACTTTAATAAATAATTTAGGCGAAAAGACTGAAGGTACAGTAGTTACAGGTATAACGCATATGACGAACAGGATTCAAGTCCAATTAATACTCAGTGAAAATAAAGATAATATGGATTATGCTAATGTATTAGAAACATTAGCAGAAAATCATATAAGTATTGATTTGATTAATGTTTTCCCAAATGAAAAAATATTTACTATTGATTCTAAAGACTTATTAAAGCTAAAAGATATAATGGATAAATCAGATTTGAAATATTCTTGTATAGAAAAATGTAGTAATATTTCTATTATAGGTAAAAGAATAAAAGGTG
>CAYYWN010000299.1:0-3362 GCA_964474485.1 uncultured Clostridium sp.
GCCTTTGAAGACTCAGATATCCCATATAAGGATATAGGATATCTTTTTTCCTCCATACTTTTCTTTATATTTAAAAATTCTTTACTTTGCCTTAAAGGCTCTAATAAACCATTAAATCTCATACTTAATAACACCCCTTAAACCATAAAACCTTTATTTTTCTGCAATAAACCCATTAAATCTATTCATAGATTCATATAACTTTTCTTTTACTATTAGATCCACAGCTTCCATTGAAGCTTCTATTGTATTATCTATTAATACCTTATCTTCTTTAGAAAATCTCCCTAACACATGAGAAATAAGGTCTCCCTTAGGACACCCAACACCAATCTTTATTCTAGGAAATTCATCTGTACCTAGGTTAGATATTATACTCTTTATTCCATTATGACCGCCTGCGCTACCTTTAGTTCTTATTCTCATTCTGCCTATCTCTATACTTATATCATCATATACAACTATTATATCCTTACTATCTATCTTATAAAAATTAACTATTTCTCTAACACTGTCTCCACTAAGATTCATATATGTGCTAGGTTTTAATAATATACACTTATTACCTTCTATAACACCTTCTCCATATATCCCTTTAAATTTTATCCTATTTAATGAAATATTATACTTTACAGATAAACTGTCTATAAAATTAAACCCAACATTATGTCTTGTATCTTCATATTCCTTACCTGGATTACCTAGTCCTACTATCAAGTACATTAGTATTTCCTCCATTTGTATTTATATAATCACATATATCTTTTTAAATTTTATTTCTGCCTTAGTATATTATACAACAAAACATATTATACAATATATTAAAACAGAAATAATAAAGAGACTTTAAAGTCCCTTTATTATTTGAAAAGGTTATAAAATGATTTATTGCTTTTCCGTAAGAGTTAATCTAAGTTTTAATACATTTCCATCTCTCCAAATCTTGCAATTTATAGCATCTCCTATTTTATGTTCATCTACTATACTTTGTATCTCTTCCATCTTTTTAATTTCTTTATCATCTAACCCTACAATTATATCCGTAGGTCCAATCCCTGCATTAGAAAGGGTTTCTCCCTGTGTAACTTCTCTTACATAAACCCCATCTATTCCTTGAGTATTTGATGAGTTATTCCTAACTATGGTTTGACCTATAAAACCTAAATGTGGTTTTTTAACCCTACCATAACTAGTTAAAGACTCTACTATATTTTTAACCTCATTTGAGGGTATTGAAATTCCTATACCCTCTGGGGTATATTTATTAGTAAGTTTCAAACTGTTTATTCCTACAATTTCACCTATAGAGTTACATAATGCTCCTCCAGTATTGTAGCCGTTTATATTTGCATCTGTTTTTACTATTTTATAAAGTCTTTTTTCCCCTGTATTAGGATCTAAAGAGTCAATTTTTTTATTAATTACACTTACAATTCCCATAGTTACAGTATCTGCCATATCTTCACCCAGGGGGTTACCTACAGCAATCGCTAAATCTCCTACCCTTACTTTTTCAGAATCACCAAATCGAGCATAAGGAAGATTCTCCAAATCTACTTTTATTACAGCTAAATCTGAAGCCTTATCTTTGCCTATGATTTTAGCTTCAATGGGTTTAGATCCATAACTTGATAACTTAACATATACAAATTCCGTATCCTCTAGCAAAAAAGAATTAGTAACAATATATCCACTTTTATCAATTATTATACCTGACCCCATATTTTTGGTTATCTCGCCTTGAAAAAAGCTTTCAGGATTATTACTAACGCCCACTATAATGCCACTTAAACCTTCTACAACCTTATTTATATCATTTTTCGGCACCAAGTCTTTTACTTTATCATCCTTAGGCTCCTGTTTCCTATTAGAATAAATAACTGAACTATTATTCCTATTACTAAGCATCTTATTATACTTTTTTTCAATTATATAGGAGGCGGTTATAGCTCCAGAAAGAGCCGCAACAGATACCAATAAAACACCCTTACAAAGGTTTTCTAACTTTTTCCTCTTTTTGTTTTGTCTTATATTTATCTCGCCATGTTGACTACAGCTTTCTTCTAGTAGGTGTTCATTTTTTAAATTTAGACCGCGGCTTAAACTTGCGCCTTTATTCAGCTTTTCTTTCCTGTCCATAAAGCACCTCCATATACCATTAAGTAATTATACTTAAACTTTTTAAATTAAGTATGAACAAAATATTATGTTTCAATTATAATTTTATGTTTGTTTGCATACTACTATACCCTAGTTAGGGTAAAAATAAATGTTACCCCTTGATCCTTTGCCTTATTTTCTACCCATATATCTTCTCCTAATTGTGATAATATATTTCTAACTATAGGTAAACCTAGCCCTGTGCTAATTTTAGATGTCCTTGATTTGTCAGACTTATAAAATCTTTCCCATATCCGTCTTAATTCTTTTTCCTCAATATTAGACCCATCATTAAATACAGATACAAGGAGCTTATCACCTTTTATCTTAGTTGATAATTTTATATTCCCACCATCAGGTACGTACTTTATAGAATTATCTATAAGATTAGTTAATACTTGAATAAGTCTATCTCTATCTCCTGCTACATACAAATGTTCATCTTGTAATAAAACATCAACCTTTAATTTTTTATCATTAATTTTAGGTTCAAATTTTATAATGCATAATTTTATAATTTCGTTTATATCAATTTCTGTTACACGTAAAGAAAACTTTCCAGATTCCATAGCCGCTAAATCTAAAAGGTCATTTACAAGTCTAGTTAGTCTTTGAACTTCTTCATATGCTATTTGAAGATAATGATTTTCTTTGTCCCTAGGTATCACACCATCTAGTATCCCTCCAATAAATCCCTTTATGGATGTTATTGGAGATCTAAGTTCATGAGAAACGTTAGACATAAAGTCTCGCCTATTTTTTTCTACCTTTTCTAGCGAATCCGCCATAGTATTGAAGGATTCTGCAAGTTCTCCAATCTCATCATTAGAGTCTATAATAACACGCTTTTCTACCTCTCCTTTAGAGATCTTTCTTGCCACAGCATTTATTTTAGATAAAGGCTTTATTATTATCTTTTGAGAAAAATAATATATTATTACACTAGTTATAATCACAGAAAAAATAGCACCTAACCATATTATTGAATAAACCTTTTTTATAGGAGCCTTTATTTGTTCTATAGGGGTATACATTAATATTACTCCTCTAAAACTGTCTCCAGCGAATATAGGTTTCATATAAATATAAGAAGGTTTATCCACTATGTTTTCATAGGTGCCTTTTTTTTCTATAGTCTTTCCAAATCTTAATTCATCCATCTCTTTTAAATCTAAGCTATTTGCCACTATATCTTTAGATTT
>CAYYWN010000300.1:0-3270 GCA_964474485.1 uncultured Clostridium sp.
ATATCTAACTATCCATCCTATATTAAACGCTTGCTATCTATCTAATTATTGCCCCATATCTAATTATTAGACCTATCTATAAATATTCGTTCTATATTATAAGTTACTTACTGTTATCCACCATTTTTAGTAATACCGTTTTAAATACTTCTAAGTCATCTTTATTAATATCCTTCATAAAAAGTTTACTCATATCTTCCCCTTCAGACTCTACTTCACTCCAAAACATATTACCCTTTTCACTTAAAGTAATGTTATAAGATCTTCTATCATCTGGATTTTTAAGTCTTTTTATAAGTTCATCTCTTTCCATTCTATCTATAAGTCTAACTACAGATGAAGGTTTTACATTAAGCTTTTCACAAAGCTCTATTTGAGTTAAGCTTTCATATTTATTTAAATAGTACATTGTAATCCACTGAACTCTAGTGATACCTCTTTTTAACAATCTATTATTAAAAGCATCTGAAAGCTTCTTTGCCTCAACATTCGTTAAAAAGCCAATACAAGAATCTAAATCAAACATTAAAAGCCCCCCTAATCATTTACCTATATCCTAAATTATACATTCAAACTGTTAAAATGGCAAACTAGGTACACCCATAAAACTATTAGTTTCTAATCACAAGTTTTTTTAAAATAATAACTATGTTAAAATGGATATATTGATATATTAAATATAATAAGCTTATGACTTAAAACTTTTCTTTTAAATAAATGCAAGCACATAAATAGAATTCACTTAACTTTTATTGATTATTTTCATTAAAACTCGTCAATAATTAAAAGGGTTTACCAAGTAATTATTGAATTACCTAAACAGTGCTTCCATTAATATAAGTCAGTGCTTAAGCTAAATATAAATTAAAATGAGGCGTGTAAATGTATAAGAATGAAACATTAAATTTATTAAAAACCTACTTTGGTTATGAAAATTTTAAAAAGGGTCAGGGCGAGGCTATAGATAGTATCATAAATGGAAAAGATACTTTTGTTGTTATGCCTACAGGAGCTGGTAAGTCTTTATGTTATCAGATACCAGCTTTAGTTTTAGATGGAATAACTTTAGTTATATCCCCTTTGATTTCTCTTATGAAGGACCAAGTTGATGGACTTAATAGTCTGGGCATTGGGGCTACCTATATAAATAGTACCCTATCTAAAGCTGAGGTAGAGGAAAGAGTTTTAGATATATCTAAGGACAAGTATAAATTAGTTTATCTAGCACCTGAAGGACTAGATAATATTAACTACCTTTTTAGAAATATAGATATAAATATACCTTTAATTGCTATAGATGAAGCTCACTGTGTATCAAAATGGGGCCATGATTTTAGACCAAGCTATAGAAATGTTAATAGTTTTATAAATACAATTAGTCCAAGACCTACCGTACTTGCATGCACAGCTACTGCAACAGATGTAGTTCAAAAAGATGTAATAAGTTTATTGGATTTAGATGATCCTAATATGTTTTTTACAGGTTTTGATAGATCTAATTTAAACTTTAAAGTATTCAGAGGTGAAAATAAGGAAAATTTTATTTTAAATTACCTTATTAATAAAAAAGATGAAAGCGGAATAATCTACACATCTACAAGAAAAGAAACAGAGCAATTATATAATTTATTAAATAAAAATGGATATAAAACTGGTATGTATCATGCTGGTTTAACTGAAAATATTAGAAGAGAAATGCAAGAGAACTTTATGTATGAAAACTTAAATCTAATGGTAGCCACAAATGCTTTTGGTATGGGTATAGATAAATCTAATGTACGTTTTGTAATACACTATGCTATTCCAAAAAACTTAGAGGCCTATTACCAAGAAGCTGGTCGTGCCGGTCGTGACGGTGAACCTAGTGAGTGTGTACTTTTATTTAATAACAAAGATATCCAAACTCAAAAGTACTTTATAGACACATCTCCTATGGATGAAGATAAAAAGTTTCAAGATTATAATAACCTTAGAACAATGGTAGATTACTCTTATACTCAAAAGTGTCTTAGAAAGTTTATATTAGAATACTTTGGTGAAAAAGATGTGTCTGATAGTTGCAATAATTGCAGCAGTTGTACTAGTGAAAATGAATTAAAGGACATAACTACAGAAGCTCAAATGATTTTTTCTTGTGTTTATAGAGCTGGTGAACGTTATGGCGTTAATATTATTATAGATGTATTAAAAGGCTCTCAAAATCAAAAAGTATTACGATTTGGTTTAGATAAGTTATCTACCTATGGGTTAATGAAAAAATATGACAGGAAATTTTTAGATGAAGTTATAAATAAATTAATAGCTGACGGATATCTTCTCATGACTAGTGAACAATATCCACTATTAAAATTAACCTCTAAATCAAAACTAGCATTAAAAAATAAGGAAAGTATATTCATACAAATAGTAAAATTAGAACAATCTGTAGAAAAGGATGATACCCTATTTGATTTGTTAAGAGCCTTAAGAAAATCTATATCAGCAGAACTAAGTATTCCTCCTTATGTAGTATTCCCCGATTTTACCTTAAAGGAATTAAGTACAAAACTTCCCTTAACTGAGGCTGAATTTGGAGAAATTAAAGGTGTAGGTAAGAGTAAACTTGAAAAGTATGGTAATAGATTCTTGAATTTAATAAAAGAGTATATGGAAGAAAACCAAATAGTTCGAGCTAACACTAACTTTTCACCACAAATAACTTCTAATACTGTAATCATAAAAGATAAGGCTAAAAGTCACCACGAAAGTTATAACCTCTATAAAGAAGGACTTAACCTAAATGATATTGCAGCTACTAGAAACTTAAGCTCTGTAACTATTCAAAAGCATATTATGGATTGCTTTTTAGAAGGTATGGATGTGGACCTAGATGATTTTATACCAAAGGATAGCGAAGGATATATACTAGAAGCTATAAATAAGGTCGGTGCAGAAAAGTTAAAACCTATTAAGGATGAACTCTCCCCCGACATAGATTATATGGCTATAAAAGCTGTGATTTTAAAACATAAAATGGCTTAAACTTCTAGTAGATAGGTAAATCCCAAAGTAAATTCTTCTTTAAAATGAGCATGACTTTCCTAATTAACTATAGTTCACAAAGTTTTATTCAAAGGTGTTTTATCTAAATAATGGTGCTAGTATATAATTGCTGATAAGGGCTTAATTCACTCTTTTAGCCGTAAGGGTAATCCCTACGATAATGCTTGTATAGAGTCATTTCACTCTATTCTTAAGAAAGAGGAAGTATATGTACATAAATACCCTAAC
>CAYYWN010000301.1:0-3223 GCA_964474485.1 uncultured Clostridium sp.
TGAAGATATAGATGATGTTTTAGCTATTAGCTTTTTAAGTTTTCCTATCTCATGGAGTAGAGAGTCCTTTATAACTGAACTTGAAAATAACTTTGCTTATTACGTGGTAGCAAAATCTAATAATATTATTACTGGCTTTGGTGGTACCTGGATCATTATTGATGAATCTCATATAACTAATATAGCAGTTCATCCGAGCTTTAGAGGTCTTGGAATTGGTGAGTTAATATTAAAGTCTCTTATAGACTTAGGTATATCTCACTTTATATCTTCTATGACTTTAGAGGTACGTGCCTCAAATGCTATAGCCATATCATTATATAATAAGCTTGATTTTAAGGAAGAAGGAAGACGAAAAAAGTATTATGAGGATAATGGTGAAGATGCGCTTATATTATGGAAAAGAAACTTTTAAACTAAAATATCTAATTTTAACCTAATATCTCCAACTCACAAAGCTCCTTATGTAATTAGTAATTCACTGTACTATACCATAAAAAGACTAGCACAATGCTAGCCTTTTTTATATTATTCTAAAGTTTATTTATCTAATATTCATTAAATATTATCCTTTGAATATTGTTTTTTACTTACCACTACTTCTTCCTTATGAATAAGCAAAGATACATTTTTGTATACTCCAAGGGTAACTAAAGATACCATTATACCTTTTAATAAGTTAAATGGTACTACAGACCAAATCACAAGAGATCTTAAATCTGTTATATTTCCATTAATCTTTGTTCCCATACCTACTATGGCATCTAAAGGTAATTTAAATACCTTAGCATAGGTTGGTATAAGTACAAAATAATTTATTAAAGATGCCACTGTAGTCATAACTAAAACTCCAGATATTAAGCCCACAATAGCTCCCTTTCTACTTTTATTTCTTTTATATATATATCCTGAAATAAACACTAATATTGAGCCTACTATAAAGTTTGCCATTTCACCTACTAAAGCTGTCTGTGTCCCCTTAAATAACACATGAAGTATATTTTTCAAAAGTTCTATTACAATTCCCTCTATAGGTCCTAAAGCAAATGCTCCTATTAAAGCTGGAAGATCACTTAGATCTATCTTTAAAAAGCCTGGAAACAATGGTAATGGGAAATCAAAATACATTAGTATAAACGCCATAGCTGCAAGTAATGTAATTTTAATTTGTTTGTTAAGATTAAACTTTTTATTCATGATAATACCTCCTTAAATTAGGTATCCTCAAGGGGCTCACGCTAACTTTATTTGATTAAATGCAAAAATGCCCTGACATAAAGCCAGGGCAAAGCAATTATCCTATTTAGATAGCTTACCTTCTTCCATCCAGACTGTACTGTCGGCTTCGGAATTTAACCGAATCGTGCCATATAGGCTTGCGGGCTTTACCGCCGGTGGGGAACTTCGCCCCGCCCTGAAGATAATATATTTTATTTTATAATCTTATTATATAATACTGTTATAAAAATAACAAGCGCTTTTTATATTTTCATAGTCAAAGATATTCTACCTCTTTTTTCATCAACTTCAATTACCTTAACATTTATTATATCTCCAACCTTTACAATATCTAAGGGATGCTTTACAAAAGTATCTGCCATTTGACTTTTGTGAACTAATCCATCTTGGTGAACTCCAACATCCACAAATGCACCAAAATCTGATACATTTCTAACTGTACCTATTAATGTCATTCCTATCTTTAATTGCGTTATATCCATAATTCCTGTTTTCAACATAGGTTTTGGAAGTTCTTCTCTAGGATCTCTTCCTGGTTTTTTAAGCTCTTTTATTATATCAACTAAAGTTAATGTACCTATTTCTAAGTTCTCTGCCAATTCTTCTAATGAGAATTTTTTCGCTCTTTCTTCTATATCTTTTAAGCTTCCGCTTTTAAAGTCATCCTTTTTATATCCTAATATATCCACAAGTTTTTTTGCAGATGCATAAGATTCAGGATGTACAGAAGTATTATCGAGGGGCTCCTTACTCTCCATAACTCTTAAAAAACCTGCGCATTGTTCAAAGGCTTTTTGACCTAATCTCTTTACTTTAAGAAGTTCTTTTCTGCTAGTAAACTTACCTTTTTCATCTCTATAACTAACTATATTCTGTGCAACAGTATCATTAATCCCTGAAATATATGATAAAAGGGAAGGTGTCGCCATGTTCAAATCTACCCCAACTTTATTTACTACATCTTCTACTGTACCTTTAAGAGATTCATCTAGTTTTTTGCCTGTTACATCATGTTGATATTGCCCTACGCCTATAGATTTAGGGTCTATTTTAACTAATTCAGATAGTGGATCTTGAAGTCTTCTTCCAATAGATATAGCACCTCTTATAGTTACATCTAAACTAGGATATTCATCTGCTGCAAGCTTTGATGCTGAATATACCGAAGCTCCAGCTTCTGAAACTATAACATAATAAAGCTCTTTTTCATTTTCTTCTTTTAATTCTTTTATCAAAAGAGCTATAACTTCTTCCGATTCCCTACTAGCTGTTCCATTACCTAAAGATATTACATCAATATTCTCTTTTAGAACCAACTCTTTTAACTTACTTATGGTTCCATCTATATCTTTTCTTGGAGCCGTAGGATAAACTGTAGCCTTTTCCAGAAACTTTCCTGTTTTATCTAAAACAGCTACCTTGCATCCCGTTCTAAATCCTGGGTCAAATCCCATAACCACTTTATCTTTTATAGGGGGTTGCATAATTAAAGATTTCAAGTTGGTCTTAAATATCTCTATAGCCCTTTCTTCAGCAATTTCTGTAAGCTCAGCTCTTATTTCTCTTTCGATAGATGGATAAATGAGTCTTTTATAAGAGTCCTTTACGCTTTCTTTTATATATTTGTCTGTTATATTATTTCTCTTAATACATTTTGCTTCTAAATACTGTATAACTATATCTACCATATAATCAAATTTAACATTTAAAACTTTTTCTTTTTCTCCTCTATTTATAGCAAGTATTCTATATGGAGGAATATTTCTTATTGGTTCTTTATAATCATAATACATTTCGTAGGTTATCTTTGATACAATGCAAGCATGCTACGAAAGAAAGAAGGTTAAACCATGAAACTGAAAAAATTTATGACAGTAGGTCTGGCTTCGTTGACCTTATTGGGAATTACCGCTCCGGCAGCATTCGCCGATAAAGTTGCAATCGAACCGATTTTCACTTACGGCGAAAGTCTGAATGCCGCCCA
>CAYYWN010000302.1:0-3221 GCA_964474485.1 uncultured Clostridium sp.
TATACGTCTGTATATCAGATATTTGCACTAGCGTATGTAATTACTAATACAGGTATGCAGACAGCTATAAGTAAACAAGTATCAGAGCTTATAGCATTAAATAATCATAAAGATGCTGTAAAGACATTTAAAATAGCTAGAAGTATATTATTTGCTTTAAGTATGTTTATTTGTATGATAATTTTACAATTTTCTGTACCAATAGCACGTGGCATTGAAAATGAAAAGGGATTGCTTGCACTAATAACATTAGCACCTGCAATAGTTGTAACATCAGTATTAGCAGCTTATAGAGGATATTTTCAAGGAAGAAGTATAATGACTCCTACGGCAGTATCTCAAGTTATTGAGCAATTATTTAATGCAATTTTTACTGTGTTATTTGCTGCAATTTTAGTTTCAAGAGGCGTTGGATATGGTGCAGCAGGAGGTACTATAGGAACAGTTTTAAGTGGCTTATTTGCAGCTGTATATCTTATATGGATGTATAGGAAATCAAGGATAATTAAAACACCTAAAAGTGTTGACTTACTTGAGCCTAAAAGACTTAGTAATGGAGAAATTGTAAGAAAGTTATTTAAATATGGTATACCTATAACATTAAGTGCAACTCTTCAAAACCTTGGAGTTACAATTGATATGATAGTTGTAAGAAGGAGACTTATAGTTTCAGGGTTATCTACAGAACAGGTAGATATAAACTTTGCATTATTAAGTAAATATACAACACTTGTAGGAGTTCCTTTAGCTCTAATAGCGGCATTATGTGCAGCTATTATACCATCGATATCAAGAGCAGTAGTAGTTAATGATAGAAAAACAATAAAAGAAAAAATAGGATTTGCTTTTAAAATGAGTTATCTGGTATCTATACCATCAGCAGTAGGGTTAGCAATCCTAAGTAAACCTATATATGAACTTATACTAAAGACAAAAGGCTATGATATGATGCAACTTGGAGCTGTGGCTCTTATATTTATGTCTATAGTTCAAATTCAAACAATAATTTTACAATGTATGAATAAGTTGTATTTAGTACTTATATCATTGGGAACCGGTATCATAATAAAAATAATTACAAACTACATATTAGTTGCTATACCTGGAATCGGAGTAAAAGGTGCAATAATAGGTACCACTTTAAGTTCATTAATTCCTATGATTATTAATAATATAATAATGAAGAGAACTTTAAAAATGAATATTGGATTGTTAAAATATGCTGTAAAACCAACATTAGCATCTATATTAATGGCAGCAGCGGTAATCTTATGTAGAGTAATTTGTGTATCTGCATTAACACTTATAAGCAGTAATAAATTATTTTCAAATGCTTTACCAACATTAATATCTATACTCGTTGGAATGATAGTTTATGGATATGGAATGATATTAACAGGTGGTGTTACAAGAAAAGATGTATTATCGGTATCACCTAAGATAGAAAGAATTATGCCAGGATTTATGAAAAGAAAATTAAGATAAAAAAATCCCTATTTTAGGGATTTTTTTATTTGTAGGAAAGTATAGAAATTTTTAGGTCTAAAAGAATGATAAGGCACATGAAAGAAAATCATCTTTTAATAATATTCATTTTTAGGTGACTTAAATATTAATCCTATAAAGAAAAATGAAAAACCTAATAATATTATGAAGATATTTTTAAATGTAGAATGAACATCTAATAATAAACCATTAGTAAGTCTTAATGTTAAAAAGCAAAGAATACTCAATAGAAAAATTAATATTATTTGAAAAAAATCAAATCTAAAATTAATGTGTCTTTTTATTTCTTTTATATTAAGAAATAAAACAATTATTGAAGATAATACAACACTTATACTGTAACCAAAAATATTTATTGAAGGAATACCTGTCAAAACATATAAACAGCTTGTTTCAATTACAGCTCCTATTAAAGAATTCCTTAATATAATACTTTGTTTACTTATACCATTTAATATTCCATAGGTACTTCCAAGACAATATACAAAAGGAGCACATATTGAAGCAAATCTAATAAAGCTTCCTAAATCATATCTATTATAAAACATATACCCTAGTTCTGTAGGGATTGTATTACAAATAGCGGTTGTGCATAGACCAAGCAGAATTGCTATTTTTAACACTTCTTTTATTCTAATACAGGCAGCACAATAATTTTTTTTGTTAATGGTTTGAGATAAATCAGGTATAAGTAGCGTTGATATTGAGCCTATAATTATCATTGGAAAAAATACTATAGTCATAGACATACCAGTAAATTTACCTATTACAGAAAGTCCACTTGTATATTCTATACCAGCTTTAACTAGTCTCCTAGGAAGCATTAAGGTACACACGCTATCAAGAGCTGTTGTTAAAAAACCATTAAGACAAAGTGGAATTGATATGACTAAAACATTAAATAGTAATTGTATTTTACTGTCTAAGGTTTTAGGTGTAACAGGAAATTTTTTGGTGCTTTTTTTATAATATATATATAAAAGAATAAGGCTTATAAATTCTCCAATACATAAGGCTAAATAAGCCACAGTAACTAAGGAAGTTACTGATTTTGATTTTAACATGTTGGATAAAATAAGTATAACTGTAATTCTTACCGATTTTTCAAATATGTCTATAATTGCAGGAACCATAATTTCAGCTGTTCCATAAAAATATCCTTTTAATATGTTAGATGCAGCTATAAAAACCATAGCAGGACACGTTATTCTGAGAGCTAAAGCTGTTCTTGAATCTTTTATTATTACTGAAGATATGTTTGGAGCTAATAGAAATACTATAAAAGCAATGATAATTCCCCACATAATATTAAATGTAAAAATTGTTTTTATAGTTTTTTTAACATTTCCAAAATCTTTATTATCTATATATATAGCAGAAATTTTTGATATTGCAGTAACTATTCCGCCGCATATTAAGCAGATAAATAAATTATAAATAGGCATTACAAGTCCATAAAGTCCCATGCCTTCTGCACCTAAGCTTCTAGATAGTATTATTGAAAATAAAAAACCTAATACTCCGGTTGTTAGATTTGACAAAATAAGCATAAAAGAATTTTTATAGAAGCTTTTATTTGACATATAATCCTCCTTATTTAAATTACTTGCTTTTAAATATTATTCTTGAACTGTTAAGCATATTACTAAAATTTCTTTTAAGGCACATGAAAGAAAATAACAAGTCAAATATACTAGCATACTGACTTGTTATTT
>CAYYWN010000303.1:0-3205 GCA_964474485.1 uncultured Clostridium sp.
AATTTAGAGTATACACTACAATATAAATATTATAACTTAGGATTTTAAATAGTACATATTTTATTTGATGGATACTTAAAAATTGGGAAGTTCGAAAATATCCAGATTATAAATAATAAATACTACGATCTTTGTCAAAAATCAGACCCTTATAATAATAGACTTGTTTATTATAAAGATATGGCAAGATATTTATATATGAATAAAGAATATCTACAAGCAGCTACTTATTATAATTCTGTAAGGAAATATTTATCTAAATATGAAATACAAGATTATGAGATGTTATCAACAGTTATATACAATGAAGCAGCATGTTATATGATGATAGAAGACTACAATAAAGCCTATGAAGTTATTTCAACAGTTACAGATATTTTAGATTATATTAAAGATAATACTAAAAATGCAGAAATTTATCATTTACTTGCTATATTATCCTTAAAAATGGGGAATGATGGCTTTGAAGAATATGAAGATGAATCTTATAAGTATTTTAAGGAAGATAACAAGAGAAAAGCTAATGCCATGTTAAATTATGCTATACCAATGTTTGAAAAAGGATATAAGGATAAAGCCACAAAATATATAAAAAAAGGGTTGAATATATATCCAAAACACGATAAAAAGGAATTAGTAGGGTGTATGTTAAGATGTATAGAAGTATTGGTAGATAATAGTATATTAGATGAAGCACAATTAATTTCTAATGAGGCTTTAAATCTTGCTATAGATTGTGATAATATAAAACATATAGAAAAATCATATTATTTTAAATCAGTTATATTACAAAAGTTAGGAAATTATGATAAAGCTGATATGTATATGAATCTCTCTACAGATGCGCTGTTTAAATATGCAAATAATCAAGAGAGACATAATAGATATTTGGAAATGGGAAATATGTATCATGGAATAGGAGATGTAAGTGAAGCTATAAAATATTTTACGCTAGCAATAAGGCTTCAAAAGAAGATGTAACATATATTTTATTTCATATATAATGAAAAGAAATTAAATAATTCATTTAAAATACATCAATAAATAAAAGAGTTTCCAAAAAAATGATTGCAATGGAAACTCTTTTATGTTGAAGTTTTATAGATTATATTGTTTGAATTTATTCATGCTATCTATATTTTTAAAGTATTTATCTATAGTAGCTCCACCAAGACATTCTAAGTCATTATAAAAAACTACTTCTTGTCCTGGGGTGATAGCTTTTTGTTTATCTTCAAACTCCACAAAACATTTATTATCCTCCATAATAGTCACCGTAACATTTTGATCTGGTTGTCTATACCTAAATTTAGCAGTACATTTAAAATTGTTAGGCTTAGGATTATCGCTTATAAAGCTTAGTTCTGTAGCTACAAGTCCATAAGAGTATAAAAGAGGATTATCTTCACCTTGAGCTATGTAAAGCGTATTAGTTTTAAGGTCTTTTTCTGCTACAAACCAAGCATTACCTTCACCACCTATTCCAAGGCCTTTTCTTTGACCTAAGGTGTAGTACATAAGTCCATTATGATTTCCTTTTATCTCTCCAGATAAGGTCTTTATGAGTCCTGATTTTGCAGGTAAAAATTCGCTTAAAAACTTATTGAAGTCTCTTTCACCTATAAAACAAACTCCAGTGCTATCTTTTTTATTTGCAGTTTCAAGATTGGCCTTTTTTGCTATTTCTCTTAGCTTTGGTTTTTCTAAATGACCTATTGGAAATAAAGACTTAGAAAGCTGATATTGATTTAGCTTACATAGAAAATAAGTTTGATCTTTATTAGTATCAGCCCCTCTTAAAAGTTTGTATTCTCCATCTTTAAATACTACATTTGCATAATGTCCCATAGCTATATAGTCAGCCTCTAATTTTAAAGCCATATCTAAAAAAGCTTTAAACTTTATTTCTTTATTACACATTACATCAGGATTTGGAGTCCTACCCTTTTTATATTCTTCTAAAAAGTAGGTAAAAACTCTATCCCAATATTCCTTAACAAAATTCACAGTATAATAAGGAATTTCTAATTGATCACAAACTCTTCTAACATCTTCATAGTCTTCGGTGGCTGTGCAAGCTCCATTATCATCTTTTTCATCCCAGTTCTTCATAAATATGCCTACAACATTATATCCTTGTTCTTTAAGTAATAATGCAGCTACAGAAGAATCCACACCGCCAGACATTCCAACTACTACCTTTGTATCTTTAGGATCTTTCATATATATCAATGTCAAAAAAAAATGACATCTTCCTCCCTTCATATTAATAATTCTATTATACATACATATACTTTCTTTGGCTATTTTACTGACTAAATATTTTTAACATAAAATGAGGGATTAATCAATATTTTATACTACATCTTTGAAAAAGAGATTAGAAAAAGTATAAGATAGATTAATACAAACTAATTTAAAAAGGGAACTAAGATTTGTTTAAATGAGTCATCAAAAATACCAAAAACTTTTAATGAATATTTTAAGACAATAATTCTAATACTACTAAGGTAAGATAAAATAAAATAAAGGGAGAGGTTAAAATGCAATTAAGTCAATTAGAATTACAAAATTTAAGGCATCTTATAGGAGCCCATGAAACAGCAAATAAGAAGCTTAGTGATTATGCACAAAATGCTACAGACCCACAAATAAAACAAATGTTTGAAAAGTCTGCTACAGATGCAGAAAATACAAAACAAAAGTTAATTAACTTTCTAGGATAGAAGGAGGAGTATAAATGCAAGATAAAGAAATGGTTAATGATGTTTTATCCATGGTAAACAGTAGCCTTGCAGGATATGCGAGTGTTATAAGTCAAACAGAAAATCAGCAATTAAGGCAAACTATTCAGCAAATAAGAAATTGTGATGAGGAGGGGCAATATAACTTATTTAAAGTTGCTTCACAAAAAGGATTTTATAA
Source organism: uncultured Clostridium sp. (assembly GCA_964474485.1). Lineage (GTDB taxonomy): Bacteria > Bacillota > Clostridia > Clostridiales > Clostridiaceae > Clostridium_L. The sequence continues at coordinate 2,926 of CAYYWN010000303.1, forward strand.
GCCAGCAGCCCAAGCAAACCCTCAAGAAATACAAGAAGTCAAGTCACAGTTTAATTATTAAAGCATTTAAATTAAAGGATATTAAAGTTCAAGTTTAATTAAGTTTAAAAATATATAAAAACAAATTGAATAATAAAGGCTTTCAAATTATTAATTTGAAAGCCTTTATTATTCTATACTTTTAATAAAGAACATCTTAAAAAATTTTAATCTAGATATGAGATTGAAGGTTTTATTAAATATTGCACAAAATTTAGATTGAAAAGTGTGAATTTATATT
>CAYYWN010000304.1:0-3192 GCA_964474485.1 uncultured Clostridium sp.
CAAATACAATTACATCTTTTCTTATGGCTTTTACAAAATCAATCATCTCTTCTATCTCAGAAATTAAAAATGACTTTCTCCACCCATAACCTGTAGAACGTTGTATATGTATAAGCTTTATACTTTTATCGGTTTCAAGCTCTGATTTTATAGCTTTAAAGTTAACCTTACCTTCAATTAAATCTAGTTGCTTATAATTTATTCCATACTCCTTAAGTGAGCCAATATTGGTTTCTTTGCTTATTCCAATTATTCCATGAAGAGTATCATAAGGTGTACCGCAAATAGATAGCATAGTATCATTAGGTCTTAGATTACCAAAAAGTGCTGTGCCTATTGCGTGTGTACCATTTACGAAGTGCGGTCTTACTAGGGCAGCCTCAGCATTAAATATCCTACAATAAACCTTTTCAAGTGCATCCCTTCCTATATCTCCATACCCATAACCTGAAGAGTTAGTAAAGTGTATATCACTTATTCTTTCTTTTTGAAGTGCAATCAAAACCTTTGATTGGTTATATTCTCTTATCTCATCATACATCTTAAATTGGTTATCTATATCTTTTAAAGTCATCTCATATAGTTCTAAGACTTTATCACTTATTCCGTAATTAGATTTATATAGTTCTTTTGTATTGTTAAGCATTTTTTAGTCTCCTTCGAATTTTAAATTTATATGTAATACAGAAAATTAATAGGCAACTAAGTTGCCTATTAATCAAAAAAGATTAAATAAGTTATTATTTAGTAAAGTTTTCTTCACTACTAAATAAAATTGGCTTTACTGGAGTTATTGTTGTAATAGCATGTTTATATACCATCATTTCCTTACCATCTGAATCAAGTATAATAATGAAGTTGTCAAAGCCTTTAACTAGACCTTTTAGCTGAAATCCATTAGTAAGGTACATAACTACTGGTATTTTATTTTTTCTTGATTCGTTTAAAAATATGTCTTGTAAGTTATTTGTTGATTTATTCATATCCTCATCCTCCAAAATATCCTTAAGGTTAGTATTCTATAAAGATAGAAAATATCCTTTTTAGATTGTATATATTTAATACTGCATACATCTTATAATAAATCTTAATTAGTTAACCCTTTATTTCTTTAGTAATAATATTTAGTATTTCTTCATCTGAATATATATCTTTATCTATATATTTAACCCTTGGATCTTTTCGAAACCAAGTTAATTGTCTTTTCGCATAGTTTCTAGAATTTTGTTTTATATCCTCTGTAGCGTCATCTAAGGTAACATCTAAACTAAGATATCTTAGTAATTCTTTATATCCAATACCTTGCATAGATTGTAAGTTTTCATCACAGCCTATGGACTTTAACTTAATTACCTCTTCTAAAAGCCCTTGCTGCATCATAATATCTACTCGTTTATTTATTCTATCATATAAATTTTCCCTATTCATAGTAAGTGCATAATAAGATATATCATAAGGTACATCATATAAATCATCCCTTTTAAAAGAACTAAAGGGCTTTCCTGTAATGTGGTAAACTTCTAAGGCTCTAATAACTCTTTTTGAATTATTTGGATGGATTTTATCATAACTTTCTACATCTATATCCTTAAGCATACTATGTACATATTCTTTCCCTTTTTCTTCTGTTAATTTTTCTAGATAATTTCTATAATCAATGTCTTTATTTCCTTCAGTAAAATCTAAGTTACATATTATAGAATCTATATATAGGCCCGTACCACCTGAAATTATAGGTATCTTTTTTCTACTAATGATATCTTTAATTTTTTCAGTGGCTAAAGATTTATATTCTGAAACTGTAAAACTGTCCATTGGAGATATTATATCTATTAAATGATGTGGTATCTCCTCTTGAAACTTTTGTTCTACCTTAGCTGATCCAATATCCATATTTCTATATATTTGCATGGAATCCGCTGAAACTATTTCTCCATTAATTTTTTTAGCTAGTTTAATAGATAGCTCGGTTTTACCCACGGCTGTAGGTCCTGTTAGTATTATTAATTTATCTTTCATTTAGCTCACCTTAATTAAATAGTTTATGTTAGAGTACAATAACATAAACTATTGTACCCTTTTAAATTTTTTTTCTAATTCATAATTAGTAAGTTTTATAACTGTTGGTCTACCATGAGGGCAGGTAAAAGGCTCTTCTATTGTGGAAAGTTCTTTTAATAATGATTTCATTTCATCTAAAGATAGTTTATCATTTCCTTTAATTGCAGATTTACATGCCATAGTCGCAATTCTATTATACTTTACAATATCAGTACTTCCTGTTCCAAAATTTTTAATATCATCTAATATAGATAAAAATGTGTTTTTAACATCTAACTTCCCTAGTATATAAGGAACTTCTCTAATATATAATGTATTTTCACCAAACTCCTCTACATGAAATCCACTTTTTAAAAATATATCTTTATTTTCAACATAATATCCATAGTCTTCATAATTGAGCTCTAAAATACAAGGTGTAAGCAAGCTTTGTATTATAACATTTGAATTTATAATTTCTCTTTTATATTTTTCAAAAAATATTTTTTCGTGTGCTGCATGTTGATCTACAATATATAGTGTATGATCATATTCTGCTAATATATAGGTTTTATTATATTGACCTATTACACTTAATGGTGGAAGTTTATCTTTTTTTAAGATATCTTCATCTAACTGAATTTCACCTTTAGCAAGATTATGGCTTTTTAAATCTACAGGAATATCTATAGTTTCTACATTGATATTTTCTTTATCTAATTGAATATTATCTTGCTTTATATGACTGTCAGTATCATTAAAAGTTCCTTTTTGTATACTAGCTAAAGAATCAGCATTGTATTTGTAATCATTACTTACAAGTGAATTTGATTTTTCTTTTAGAAAATTTATCTTTTCATAGGGAGAACTTTCGTAAATACTTGGTTTGATTTTCTCTTCAGGTAAATAAAAACTACCTTCTAGGTGATCTTTTAATTTGTTATGGACTGCATTAAACACAGAAGAATAAATGATTCTTTCATCTTTAAATTTAATTTCAGCCTTAGTTGGATGAATATTAACATCGATATACTCAGGAAAAATATCAATAAATACTATGAAAAATGGATGTTTATTAATAGTCAAAAAACTTCTATAAGCATTTTCTACAGCAGTAGTTATAGTTCTATTTTTGATAAATCTTTTATTAAT
>CAYYWN010000305.1:0-3175 GCA_964474485.1 uncultured Clostridium sp.
CCTTCGAGCATTACTCTTACTAAGGCTTCTGTTCCTGATGGTCTTATAAGAACTCGTCCACAACCATGAAGGGATTTTTCTATTTCTTTTATTTCTTTTATTATTTCTTCATCTATTTCATGAATGTTCTTTTTATTATTTGGTATTCTAGCATTCACTAGTACCTGTGGTAATTCCTTCATCATACATGCTAGTTCTGATAGAGTCTTTTTGCTCTTTTTAATTACAGCTGCTAGTTGAAGTCCTGTAACTATTCCATCTCCTGTAGTGTTGTAATCTAAAAATATAACATGGCCTGACTGTTCTCCACCTAACTTATATCCTTCTTTTATCATCTCTTCTAGTACGTATCTATCTCCAACTTTGGTTTTTATTGTCTTTATGTTCTCTTTTTCAAGGGCTATTTCAAGTCCTAAGTTACTCATTACAGTAACTACTGCAGTATCACCTTTTAATCTCTTTTGTGCTTTAAGACTTTTTGCGCAGATGGCTATAATAAAATCTCCATCTATAAGCTTTCCATTTTCATCTACTGCAAGGCATCTGTCTGCATCTCCATCAAAGGCAAGTCCTAGATCGCAGCCTTTTTTCACTACGTATTCCATAAGTTCTTCTGGATGAGTTGATCCACAGTTTTTGTTTATATTTATACCATCTGGATCATTGTTTATAACTACAACTTCTGCTCCAAGGGATCTAAATGTATCTACTGCTGCTTTATATGAAGCGCCGTTAGCACAATCTAAGGCTATCTTCATTCCTTTTAAGTCTACATCTATTGTTGATTTAGCAAACTCTACATATTCTTCTAGACCTGCTTCTTCTATTACCCTTTTTCCAAGATCTGCTCCTATAGGTACTGGAACTCCATCAAAGTTACTTTCAATTGTGCTTTGTATACTATCTTCTAATTCATCTGATAGCTTATACCCTTTATTATCAAAAAACTTTATTCCATTATCTTGTACTGGATTATGAGAAGCGGATATCATAACTCCTGCATCTGCTCCATATTCTCTTGTTAAATATGCTATAGCTGGTGTTGGTACTACCCCTAAACAAACTGCTTCTGCTCCTACTGATAGTATTCCAGCGACAAGCGCAGCTTCTAACATATCCCCAGATATCCTAGTGTCTTTTCCTACTAATATCTTTGGTTTATGAGTTCCTTCCGTAAACACATATGCTCCTGCTCTACCTAAATGATATGCTATTTCAGCGGTAAGCTCTTTATTAGCTATGCCTCTTTCTCCATCGGTTCCAAATATTCTACTCATAGGTTTACCTCACTTTAATCCTTAATTTTTTTTAATTAACACTCTTATTATATAATAGGGTAGCTATTTAAACAATCTCTAAATTGTTACCTGTATATTTTTTGTAAATTTAAAAGCTATATCCTTTTAAGAATATAGCCTTTGATATATTAAGTATATTTGTTAAATATATTCAGTATGCCCTTTGAATACATATACTTTAATAAATTAATGTCCTGAAATAACTCCAAGTTCTCTACATTTTCTTTCCACCTTATTAAATATAAATGCTCCTAAAAATGCACTTAAAAAGGTGAACATAATTATTATAATTAGCTCATATTTAAATGGTAAAAGTGTTCTTTGTCCTAAAAGTATTCCTCTCATGCTATCATTTAAATAAGTTAGTGGGATTGCAAAACTTATTACCATAAGTGATTTAGGTAAAACATTAAGAGGGAAAAATGAACCTGAAAATGCTGATAGAAAGCCACTAGATATATCTATAATAGTGTTTGCCTCTTTAGTTATAAGAACCATAGCAGAAATTGCAATTCCTATTCCTATTAAGGATATTATTCCTGGTATTAATATAACTATTATTTTTAATATATCTGGTGTTATATTGAAATCAAAGATAAAGTGGCAGATAAGTCCTGTAATTATTATTTCTAAAGTTGCAATGCAAAATTTAAACATACTTTGGCTTACCATTAAAAGAATCTTATTTGCAGGGGTGCTCCAATTAGATTCTAAGACTCCTTGTCTCATTTCTTCTTTTAATGAAAACCCCATGGACCACATGGCTACACTCATATATGATGTCATCATGTATCCTATAACCATAAACCCTATAAAATCCGAATTACCAGTATAGCTTTCAAATCCTGAAATTTCACCTTGAACCTGAAAAGCCTTTGCCATAAAATAAAAAGGGCTAAGCCATATTATAGGACTAAATAAGCTTAATATGATATTTAAAGGATATCTAAAATATATTTTAGCAGAAATTATAAATCTTGCTCTTAAAATATTCATATTCTCTCTAATGCTCATAAATACTCACCCCTTAAAACCTTTCTAGAGATCCTGAATCTCTAACTTTTTTCTCTACGGCCATAAAGCATAATCTTCCCATTACTAGATATATACAACCTATTAATAAACACATTAATATATCACCTCTAGCCCCAACTAATCCTAAGTTTTGTATCATTATCTTCCTAGCTGCTGATATACCAAAAGTAAAAGGTAAAACATTAGCAACATTTTGCATCCACTGTGGCATTATCATTATAGGAAAACTTATACCACAAAATATCATTATTATACCTCTAACTAACTGAACTGCAGCTCCAGTTTCTTTAGCCCAGAGCACAAGACTTGCAAACATGCTCCCAAATCCATAAACCCCAGGTATTAGGCTTAAAAATACGATAATCCACTCTAATATATTTCCCGTAAATTTAATACCATATAGGAATCTATACTCAATAAAGCTGACAAAAACAATGAAAAGTCCCATTACTATAGAAACCATAGCTCCACCTATTAACATATCGAATCTATTTATAGGACAAAGCCAATTAGATTCTAGTGTCCCTCTAGTTTGCTCATCTCTAAGGGATGTTCCAAAGCTCCACATAACAGAGTTTACCCACATCCATACCATTACCCCCACCACTATAAAAGCACTAAAATTATCTGTCCCTGCTAATTTATCAAAGTCTTTAAATCCTCCACCATTTGGTCCTGCCATAGCAATCCCAGTTAATATATATATCATAGGGAATATTAAAGGCCATATAATTAGACTAATCATCCAAGTAGGGTATCGTATTAATTGAGTTAGATCCTTTTTTGCTATTGCTCTTATATTTCTTAATCTTTGCATTAATATCCCCCCCCTACTCCCTTAA
>CAYYWN010000306.1:0-3163 GCA_964474485.1 uncultured Clostridium sp.
CGAAGGATTAACTACTCAAGCTAATATCCAATACGTAGCTAAAGGTGGAAACTATAAAAAAGATGGGTTTTCTTATAGTGGATCTCTTTTAGTACTCCAAACCATTGCAAAGTATGATTATTTATGGAATAGGGTAAGGGTAAAAGGAGGAGCTTATGGTGTGTCCTTAGACTTTGGAATAACAGGAAACCTATTTATATCATCTTATAGAGATCCTAATCTAGTAGATACATTAAAAGCTTATGATGATATGGCAGAGTATCTAAGACGTTTTAATGCATCTAAAAGAGATATGGAGAAGTATATAATAGGTGCAGTTAGAGATTTAGATGTACCTTTAACTAGTTCTATGAAGGCAGAAAAGGCTATAGAAATGTACTTTAGCAAGGTAACATATGACATGATAAGAAAAGAAAGAGATGAAGTTTTATCAACTACTTCAGAAGATATTAAATCACTTTCAAATCTTATGGAATCAGTTATGAATCAAAATCATATAACCGTACTTGGAAATGAGGGTAACATAACTAAGAATAAAGATTTATTTGATATAGTTATAAACGCAATGTGATAATGTGAAAAGTAAAATGCATATCAAGCGGCTCTTATGTCGCTTGATATGCATTTAATATAAATATTTATATTAAATGCATCTATACTGGTATAGACATCTATAGGTATGTAGATTATAATAATTTTAGGAGGGATTCTTATGATAAATAAAAATAGTCCTATCCCTGCGTATTACCAACTAAAGGAAGATGTAAAAAAGAAAATATCCCTCGGGGTTTGGTTAGTAGGTCAATGTATAGATAGCGAAAGAGAACTTGCAGAGAATTATTCTGTTAGCAGAATGACAGTAAGACAAGCCTTGGGAGAATTAGTTCAAGAAGGTTTGCTTGTTAGGCAAAAAGGTGTAGGAACATTCGTGTGTGAGCCAAAAGTTAGACAAAAAGATATGATGAGTTTTTCAGAAATAGTATCTAGATCCGGAATGAGATTAGAAACCAAGGTTCTTCAATTTGAAGCAATTGAAGCTAGTAAAGAATTAAAAGGTATTTTTAATAAAGATAAGGTATATAAGATAAATAGAATGAGGATTGTAAATGGTTATAGTATAGCTAACGAGATAGTATATATACCTTGTGAGTATTTAGAAGTAGAAGACAAAAATGATTTAAATGGATCACTGTACAAAGTTTTAGAAAATAAAGGGTATAAAATAGTTAATTCTGAAACTTCAATACAAGCATTAATAATGGATGATAAGTACAAAGACTTGTTTAGTACGGAAGAATCAGTTCCTCTTCTTAAAACTTGTAGTAAGAATATGACGGAGGAAGACAAAGTTATTTTCATTGAAGAGGCCATTTATAGATCAGATAAATACTTATTAGAAGTTAATATATCATCAAAAAGTGAGGGGAAATTAAAATGAAATTAATAATTGAAAAAGACTATGAGAACATAAGTAAAAGGGCAGCAAATGAAATTTTAAAGATTGTTAATAATAAAGAACACAGTATTTTAGGTCTTGCTACAGGAAGCTCCCCTGTAGGATTATATGAAGAACTTATAAAGTTAAATGAAGAGAAAAAAATTGACTTCTCTAAAGTTACTACTATTAACTTAGATGAATACATAGGAATTTCAAATAATCATCCTCAAAGCTACAGATATTTTATGAATGACACATTATTTAACCACATAAATATAGATAAAAATAATACTTATGTGCCTAATGGTAATGCTAAAGATATGGAAGCAGAATGTGTAGGTTATGACAAAAAGATAAGAGATTTAGGTGGAATTGATCTTCAACTACTAGGTATAGGGGGAAATGGACATATAGCCTTTAATGAACCTGATGAGGAACTTGTTGTAGGTACCCATGTTACAGGACTTACAGAAAGTACAATTGAAGCCAATTCTAGATTCTTTGATAGTATAGATGAAGTGCCTAAAAAGGCTATAACTATGGGGCTTGGTGAAATAATGAAGGCTAAAAGTATAATATTAATAGCTAGTGGTAAGGGGAAAGTAGAAGCTATAGCCAAGCTATTTTCAGGAAAGATAACTACTAAGTCTCCAGCCACATTGCTTTCGGTTCATAATGATGTTACTGTAATTATAGATGAACAAGCAGCATCTTTATTAAATCAATAAATATATTGTTAGGATTTTATGTAGGGAGGATTTAGTCTTAGGACAAAATCCCCCCTATATCTTTATAGATTAAAAACATTATTAAGTATAAAACTCTAAGAATATAGAGAAGATGTAAATATAGATATGAAATTTTTAAAATTAATACAAAATACAAACATATTATTGTATAATTAGGTTCTAATAAAGCATGGGAAATCATGATTTAATATATAAAGTATATTAGAATGTTGAAAGACAAGAAATATATCAAAATAGATAGAAACTGGAGTTGGTAAGGGTTGGCAAAGACTAAAACGAATTATGTGTGTCAACAATGTGGATATGAAACATTAAGATGGCTTGGAAAATGTCCTTCTTGTAATACATGGGCTAGCCTCGTAGAAGAAGAAAAGGTAGTACCTTCAGTAGTAAATGAGCGACATAAGATACCATTTAGTAAAGAAAGTTTACCTAAGAATATAAATACTATAAAGTCTGGGGAACAAGAACGATATAACACAGGTATTGTAGAATTAAATAGAGTATTGGGTGGGGGGCTAGATAAAGGGTCACTTACTCTTATCTCAGGAGATCCTGGCATAGGTAAATCAACACTTCTTATTCAAACTGCTAATAATATAGCAGAAAGCTATGGAAAGGTCTTATATGTATCAGGAGAAGAATCGGAAGAACAGATAAAAATAAGGGGCGATAGGTTAGGACTCTCATCAGAAAACCTTTATATATTATCAGAAACTAACCTTTCTAATATTGAAGTTCACATAGAAGAATTAGACCCTTCTTTTGTAATAATAGACTCTATTCAGACTGTATTTAAAGACTCATTATCTTCAGCTCCAGGTAGCGTTTCACAGGTTAGAGAGTGTTCGAATGAACTGATGAGAATAGGGAAGATGAAGAATATACCATTTTTTATAGTGGCACATGTAACAAAACAAGGGGAGCTTGCAGGACCTAAAGTCTTAGAACATATGGTAGATGCTGTATTATCCTT
>CAYYWN010000307.1:0-3150 GCA_964474485.1 uncultured Clostridium sp.
CCTTTTTCCACTCTAGAAGTCTACAAACATCCTCATAGGTATACTTCTCATATAACTGAAGGCTAGTATTCATATATCTGTTACTGTAAAACTTTTTGTATCTTTTTATTCCAAAATCAATTAATTCCTCAACTATATATTTAAAATCATTATTTTCAAGGTGCTCTTTAAATGATTTAGAAATATTATAATCAGAATCTGACTTTTCTAAGAAGATACATTTTTCATAAGTCTTTTTACCGGTGCCTGTTAAAAATTCATTTGTAAGAACGTTAACCACATTAGTTTCAGTGCTAGCTTTAAAATCTATATCATAATCTTCTTTTAATCCCTTTTTTAGATTGTAAATCAGATTGGTTTCATAGTTAATGGCGTATTTAAGCATAAGTAGTTCATGAATTCTTTTACCAGAAGCTAGCTTTTTAGAAATAAACTCAATAAATAATTCCTTTGAATCATCAAGTCTTATTTCATATTCCTTCTCATACTTTTTTAAAAACATATAATAAGAACCAAGACTTTTACTTTGGAAAATTCTTAAAGGATCAATAGACTCATAGGTATCAAAATCCACTAAACTTGGTATTCTACCAATCTTTTGTTTAAGATTATTATAGCTTTCCTTAATTAGCCTAATATCATTAAAGTTAGCATTATCAATGGATTCAAATATCTTTTTCTTAGATATTTCATCAAAATTAATAGTGGAACAACCAGGTATTATTCTTGTGCCTTCCATAACATACTTTCTAATATTATCTTTATTGAAAGTCCTATCTCCAGATAAAGCAATGGGAATTAAAAAGTTACTGTTATAGTTTCCTATAAAGTCTATGATAACAACATATTCTTTAAATTTATCCTTCCTAAGACCTCTACCTAATTGTTGAATAAAGATAATAGATGATTTAGTTGGCCTTAACATAACAACTTGATTGACAGAGGGTATATCTACACCTTCATTAAAGATATCCACAGTAAATATATAATCTAAAGAATTATCTACTTCATCTTGTTCTAAGCGCTGAATTGCTATTTCTCTTTCATTTTGAGTATTATCTCCGGTTAGAGCCACTGTTTTATATCCATAGGTGTTAAATATATCTGAAAGCTCATGGGCCTCCTTCTTATCACTACAAAATATTAATCCCTTTACCCTTTCACCACAATATCCATAAAAATTAATTTTATCTATTATATGATTAACTCTTTCTCTAGCTACTAAGGCTCTAAAATCAGATTTATCTTCTAACTCCACACCATCTACGCTAATATCAGATACACCAAAGTAATGAAAGGGGCAAAGTAAATCTTCTTCTAAGGCTTTTTGAAGACGTATTTCATAGGCGATATTGTAGTTAAACATTTTAAAAATATCAAAGTCATCACTTCTTTCAGGTGTGGCTGTCATACCAAGTAAGAACTTAGAGGTAAAATATTCAACTATCTTCTGATAACTATTAGCTCCGGCTTTATGAACTTCATCAATGATAATATAATCAAATTCATCCCTTCTAAAACTTTTAAGAACATCATCCTTTGATAATGTTTGTACAGTACAAAAGATGATGTCTTTATTAATATCCTTTCGGTTTCCAGATAGAACTCCCATACTTCTAGTATCACCAAACACATTTTGAAAGCTATTTAGAGCTTGAATAGCTATTTGCTCCCTATGTACTATAAATAGGGCCCTTTTAGGATTATAATTCCTTAGTTCAAAAGCAGATAAATAAGTTTTTCCAGTACCAGTAGCAGAAATTAATAGAGCTTTATCTGCGCCGTTTTCCCGAATTTTATTTAATCCTTGTATGGCAGCTATCTGCATCTTATTTGGTTTAAGCTTATATTGTGAAAGGCGAGGAACACTACTTTTCCTAGCGTATTCAATCTGTTTTTTATAAATATCCTGGTAGGTTTCTATCCAATCTAAAGTTAGATCATAGGCATCATCCCAAAGTCCATTAAATTCATCAATAATATTTTCAGTTAAAGAACCTTCCTCTAAAGAAGAAATTTTTAAATTCCATTCTTTGTTTTTGGTTAAGGCTGATTGAGTTAAATTTGAACTACCAACGATTAATTTATAGTGATCCTCATATTTAAATATGTATCCCTTAGTATGAAAGTTTTCTTTGCTATATAGTTTAATTTCAATATTTGAAAATTCGAGTAGTTTTCTAAGGGCCTTAGGCTCACTGAAATTTAGATAATCTGTAGTTAAGATCTTACCTTTGATGCCTTTTTTATTTAAATATTTAAGCGTTTCAAGCAAGGGTGTTAAACCACTACTTGTAATAAAGGCAACGGATATAAAAAACTCCTTGCACTTAGTTAATTCAGAGATTATTTCGGTTAAAACTTTGCTACCCTTTGAGTAGTCGTTTACTATTAATTTTGGAGTTAAAGCTAGATTTGAATCTATCAAGCTATTTATTAACCCAGCTTCACTAGCTTTAAGAATCTCATTTTTAATTATACTTTTATCATCTGTATCAATAGACTTGATGGTAATACTTTCTACGTTGCTTGCTATATCAGATTTAGTTATATTGCTCATATTTACCTCAAATTTCATATATTTGTTAAGGTGTAAATAGTTTCATTAGTGATTATATTATAGCATAATTATGATATAGTGATATTGATAAGTGAAGGGTATAATAAGTTAATAAAGCAAAGTAAAGTAAAGTACGGAGGAAATATATATGATCAATATAGGATGTCATTTATCTTCATCAAAGGGATTTAAGAACATGGGTGAAAATGCTCTTAAAATTGGAGCCAATACTTTTCAGTTTTTCACTCGTAATCCAAGAGGAAGTAAAGCAAAGGATATAGATGAAAAAGATGTTAAAGAATTTTTAGAATTAGCAAAGAAAAATAACTTTGGTAAAATTTTAGCCCATGCACCCTATACATTAAATCCATGTTCAGCTGATGATAGAAATAGAGAATTTGCTATAGAGATAATGAAGGATGATCTAAAAAGGATGGAATATATACCAAATAACTTATATAATTTCCATCCAGGAAACCATGTGAAGCAAGGAGTGGAAGCAGGAATAGAATATATAGTTTATGCTTTAAACTCAATTTTAAAAGAAGAGCAGACAACAAAGATCCTATTAGAAACCATGTCAGGAAAGG
>CAYYWN010000308.1:0-3145 GCA_964474485.1 uncultured Clostridium sp.
TTTTTGGTTTTTTAGTAGATTCTCTATATAAAACTACTTTACTACCTATACACTGAACACCCTCTGCTCCTAATCTTTCACATATAATTCTAGAAGCTTCTTTTGGGTCAATATCGCTATTATTTAAAACTGTTATCTTTATTAATTCTCTAACCTCTAAAGCTTCATCAATTTGTTTTAGAAAAGTATTTTCTATACCATTTTTGCCTAGTTGAAATATAGAATCTAGTTTATTTCCTAAAGATCTTAAATAAGCTCTTTGCTTACTAGTAATCAAATATACCACTCCTCAATTAATATAAGTATTCAAATTCAAAGTCGTTAAGTCTTACAACTTCTCCATCTTCTATACCCATTTCTCTAAGTTCATTTAAAATCCCTTTATTTTTTAGAACTTTATGGAAGTATCTTAAAGAATCTGCATCATTAACATTTACAGCTAAGAGTAATCTATCAACAAAGCTTCCTGCTATAACAAAAGCTCCATCTTTTTTCTCTATAGTGTAATTAAATCTCTTATCTTCTACTTCATATTTGTCTTCCTCTGCTATCTCAAGTTGTACTATTGGTATAGTAGTTAAAGTCCTTGCAGCTTCTTTCATAAGATCTTCTACGCCTTCATTTGTAGCAGCGGATATCTTAAATACTTTATCATATCCCATTTCCTTTAAGCTTAATACAAAGTTTTCGTAAACTTCATCATCATATAACATATCGCTTTTGTTTGCAGCTATAATCTGCGGTCTATCCCAAAGTTTTACGTCATACTTTTTTAACTCTTCATTGATTTTAAGGAAGTCTTCTAGAGCATCTCGTCCTTCAACACCTGATATATCTACTACATGGATAAGTACTCTAGTTCTTTCTATATGTCTTAAAAAGTCAAGTCCGAGCCCTATGCCTTCTGCAGCGCCTTCAATTATTCCTGGTATATCTGCTATAACAAAAGGTTCGATGCTTTTTACACTTACCACTCCAAGGTTTGGTTTTAGTGTAGTGAAATGATAATTGGCTATCTTTGGGGTTGCCTTAGATACCATAGATAACAAAGTAGACTTTCCTACATTTGGGAACCCTATAAGTCCTACGTCTGCTAAAAGTTTCAGTTCTAATAATATAGCTCTCTCTTCTCCTGGCATTCCAGGCTCTGCAAAGGTAGGAGCTTGCCTTGTAGGTGTAGTAAACTTAACGTTTCCTTTGCCGCCAATTCCGCCTCTTGCCACTACATACTCTTGACCAGGACTTGATAAATCAACCATAACTTTTCCAGTCTCTTCATCCTTTATTATGGTACCCATAGGAACCTTTATATAAAGATTTTCTCCTCTTCTACCATAACATTTAGATCCGGAACCATCTTGGCCTCTTTCTGCCGCATATTTTCTTTTATAAGTAAAGTCAAGTAATGTAGTCATATTGCTTTCAGCAATAAGTATTACATCTCCTCCGTCTCCGCCATCTCCGCCATCTGGTCCTCCAAGTGGTACATACTTTTCTCTTCTAAAAGATACTGATCCATGTCCCCCATCTCCAGATTTAATAAATATCTTCGTTCTATCAATAAACAATTCTATCACCTTCCTCTTTTTTTATTAAGTTCTACCTATAATAGGCATCAAAATAATGAATTTTAAAAAAGCACCCACTCATGGGTGCTTAAAAGCATTTGAAATTATTCAGCTATTGCTTCTTGAACGTCAGCTGGGTAGACACTAGCTTTTTTTCTGTCTTTTCCCATTCTTTCGTATTTTACAACACCATCAGCTTTAGCGAATAAAGTATCGTCCTTACCTAAACCTACGTTAGTACCTGGGTGAATTTTAGTTCCCCTTTGTCTAACTAATATATTTCCTGCAAGAACAAACTCTCCATCTGAACATTTTACTCCAAGTCTTTTGGATTCAGAATCTCTACCATTTCTTGAGCTTCCCACTCCTTTTTTATGAGCGAACAATTGAAGGTTCATAATTAGCATAACATTACACCTCCTCTATTTGTATGGTTATATATTCTACGTAACTTACACTTATACTCTTCAAACTTTTAAAAAAGGTTTTTAAAAGAACTTGGCTCTTTTCTATATCTTGCATAGAATTGTCTTGTAAAGACATATGTAAAAACCCATCTTTTATACCATAATCTGATTTTATATATAAAACTTCTTCAAGACCTATCACAACTGATTGTGATAAGGCTGAAATAGCTGCACAGACTATATCTTCACCTTTATCTGCATAACCTGAATGACCTTCTATTTTAAAAGCAATGAAATTATCATTTCTTTTTTGAAATAGTATGTTAGTCATAACTATGCTTCAATCTTTTCTATTGCAATCTTAGTATATGGTTGTCTGTGTCCTTGTTTTCTTCTATAGTCTTTTTTAGCTTTAAACTTAAAAACTACTATTTTCTTAGCTTTTCCTTGAGCTACAACTTTAGCAACAACTTTAGCTCCTTCAACAACAGGACTTCCTACAACTAACTTTCCTTCAGCATTTGTAACTGCAAGAATATCTGTTAATTCTATTGTGGAATCTACATCAGCTTCTATCTTTTCAACAAAAAGAACGTCGCCTTCTTGAACTCTATATTGCTTTCCACCTGTTTTTAAAACTGCGTACATAAATACACCTCCTCAATCCAGTCTCGCCATCTCAGGTACAAAAATAAATTTTGTTTTAAAACCTTATGTGTGCGGTCTACCTTGCTATTCTATCATAAGTATATTTATTTGTAAATATGTTTTTTACTATTTACTATATTATTACCTTATACTCTTTTACTTCTTCTATCTTTTCATTAAATATAAGTGCTTCTACCTCAAAGTACTCTACACCATCTACTAACTTAAGGTAAATTTCTTTATCTGAGCCATTAAATACCTCAATGAATTTAGCCATATCTTTTTTAATTTCAGATTCATATCTATGATTTATTTCTATATATATATTATTTATTTTACTTTCTGCATCTACCTTTAGTATATCATTTTTTATTAAAAGACTTATATATGAAAGTTTTAGTAATGATCCCTTACCGCTACATTCATTACAAGGTTCTTGTATATATTCATATATGCTCTTTCCTCTTCTCATCCTTGCAATTTGAACAAGTCCAAGCTCTGTGAAAGGATATATCATAGTCT
>CAYYWN010000309.1:0-3138 GCA_964474485.1 uncultured Clostridium sp.
TATTCTTTAACGCAGACTTACGGGCAAGCTTACTTTTTATTTCTGCCGCCAACTCCTAGGTGATTTTCTTTAAATTCTTCCTATGGCTTCCCATCTAGCGCCACTCTCTTTAAGGCTTAAACTTAAATACTTTTCCTATTCATAGTTTTTAATTATCCTTAATTATATTGTAAGTACTATGCATTGTCAATCACAATATTGTGAATATAGAATTATAATTGATTTTATGCTATAATTTGTTACAAGTTTACAAAGATTTTATATTATATTCAAATATGAGATCATTTATAATTCAATATTAAAGGGGGATTTTCTATGTCTAATTCTTTTGGTGTTTTAAATATAATAATAATGATTTCTCTAATTGGTTTATTCTTTATGCAACTGTCTCAATACATAAAAACTAACAAAAAATATAATATTAAGACTCATAAAATACTATATTATATTCCTAATAGCGGAGCTACAAAAACTTTAAGTATGGTGTTTCCTATTCTTGTTCTAGTATCATTTATAATGCCTCTTATGAATGGGGAAATAAATACTTATAGAGTATTATTCTCACTATTTATGCTTTTATATTCAATATTTATGTATATAACCTTAGATATGAACCTTGTAATAACAGAAAATGGTATTGGTATAAAGCCTTCCTTTTTAAACATCTATCTACAATTTATAGATTGGAAGGACATTGTTCAATGGAGCTGGAAAAAGGATAAAAAAGATAATGATATTTTCTTTTTACAGTTTAAACATAAGGGAACTAATAGTGGCCTAGAGCGTAAAGTAAAAGATCATAAAGATGAATTAGGTAAATTAATGTCAAAGTATGCTCCACGTAAATTTAAAATGATTAAATAGTTCTTTAATTATTACTTCTAAGTTTTAAAGATAATGCTTTAAAACTTAGAAGTTTTTATATTTTAACATTAAATATTTATAACACCTTTAGTATGCTTTACATTGCCTCTTCTAAAAACATATCTTTCAAGCAATTTAACGATTTAACTGTCTTAAATGAGCTTACATATTCATCCTTTAATACTACATTATCATAAGACCACTCAAAAAGTCCAGGTATATAAACAGCTTTTATACCTGCCTCTACAGCTGGCATTATATCTGATTTCATAGAATTCCCAATCATCCATGTATTGCGCTTATCTAATCTTTCCTTTTCTATTATAGATTCTAAAACCTGAACATTTTTATGAGGGGTTACAAATACTCTTTCTCCAAAATAATTACCAATATTAACTCTTTCAACTTTTCCTTTTTGTATAATAGGATTTCCTGCAGTATATAAGTATAGATTATGCCCCTGACCTTTTAAATAATTAAGAACATCTAGCATAAAAGGATAACACTCTAAATCTTTTGCATAAGCACTTTCACCTATTTCATGAATCCACTGTTCTTCTTTTTTTTCTTTATTTCTTCCTGTCTCTTTTGAAAAATAGCAATAAGTGTCTATAAGAGATGTAGAAAAATGAGTATCTGCAAACCCTTCTCTTATAACTCTTTCAATATCTATATCTTGCTGTTTACTCTTTATTTCCTCGAGTCCTATATTATATTCACTAAACCAGTTATTCATATTATTGCAAAAAGCATCTATAGCCTTATGAAAATATTTATTGCAATGAATAAGAGTATCATCTAAATCAAAAATGATGGTCTGTTTCACTAAATCCTCTCCTAACATAAAAATTAATAGTATATAGGCTATGATACATTATATCTTAAAAAATTGCATCTAATGTAAATTTAAATAATAACCTACAGTGTACTTAATACCACACTAAATTAAGATAAGCTTTATCATATATAAAACTTATCTTAATTATTACATAGAATTAAAATAAAATTATTTAATAACCCATATAACCTTTGTCCTTTATTATGAGAAAGATCCAAAGGCAAATGTAATGGCTATTATTATCAATATAATCCCACCAAGCCTTGTTATGTTTATAAAAAGTTCACTTGGCTCTTCCTCTTTTTTAAGCTCGCGCTTATTACCTAACATAAGCATTCTTTTAGGGAATATAACCTCTAAAATTCCAATCGTTAACATCAATAAAAAGATAATTATCATAAAAAAACTCCTTTTAAAATTACTCCTTTCATGATTTTCTGTCGCTTTTTATACTCATTATTATTATATGATAAATAGTAATAATTGGTCAGAACTTTCAAAATAATATTACACTCTTTAAACATCTTTAAATAATATTCTATAAAACAAAAGAGTACATTATAGTTTCATTTTAATGTACTCTTTTGTTCCACATATATTATATATTTTAAACTTAGATTATTTATCCGAGTATTTTTCTAATAATACTTCTATCTTTGGTGTACATCTTCTACCACCACATGGTCCTGATCCTGCACCTGTAGCTTTTTGAACTTCTTCTACTGTTCTAGCACCATTCTTTATTGATTCTTTCATCTTAGATCTAGGTATCGCCTTGCATAAACAAACCTTAGTTAGTTTATCCATTATTTCTTCGCTAGCGTTATTTTCCATATATAATCATTCCTTTCATTTATATATTATTTCTTAGATATACCTATAAGTTGTTAACTTTATTACTAACTTTTCTTATCTCTTTCTATCTTTTCTGATAACTCATTAAGATATGTCCATCTATCATATTTTTCTTCAAGTTCTTTTTCTAAAAGTGACTTTTCATTTAGAACTTCTTGTAATTTAACAAAATCTGTAGATACTTTTTCTATTTGTCTATTAAGGCCCTCTATCTTAACCTCAAGACTTTCAATATATCCATCTATTTCTTGAAATTCTTTTTGTTCTTTGAATGAAAACTTTAATGGCTTTTCATTATTTGCCTTTTTATCTTCATATTCTCTATCTTTATAATTATTAACTTCTTTAGGACTTTTTGATTCTTCTATATAACTTTCCTTCATATATTCCATAAAGTCACTATAATTTCCATGATGCTTAGATACTATACCTGGTGCTTCAAATGCAAATATTTTATTACATACTCTATCTAAAAAGTATCTATCATGTGATACAGTTATTATAGATCCATCGAACCTATCTAGGTAGTCTTCTAATATAGTTAATGTAGAAATATCTAAATCATTAGTAGGCTCATCAAG
>CAYYWN010000310.1:0-3112 GCA_964474485.1 uncultured Clostridium sp.
GCTTTGTATTATTAAGCTCTTCTATAATTTTTTTATCGAAATCCATTAATTTGCCTATTGCTTTAACTTTTGAAACAAGATCTGACATACCTTCAGCTTTTATAATAAGCTCTAGATATCCCGGTGAGCCACTTTTATATATTGCTCTCATTCTTGTGTCAAAGATTTGTTGTTTTTCTTTAAGATCTTTTGTTGTTTTTTCAATATCTTTCTTTATTGCAATTATATCTTTTTCTTTTTTAATTATATTAGACTTGTTTTCATTTATCTTGTCTTGAAGTCCACCAATTTGTGAATCTAACTCTTGAAGTTTAACTTCTAATTCGTTTAATTTATCTTCTGCTTTCTCAAGGTCTTCTTGTCCTTGCTTAATTGCTGCTTTTTCCGCGTCTGTAATCGGCGCTGCAAGTGCTTGTACACCAGAAGTCATGATAATCCCCATGGTCATAAATACTGCTATTAATTTTTTATTCACTCTTCCACCCCACTAAAATTTGATTTATATAGGGGTAGTCCCCCATTAGTATTTCACATCACTGTGACTATTATATACTAAATAAAAACTTCAAACAATAGCAAACTTACTTTTTTACACACTGTACATAAAAAGAACTAGCTTACACCTATTATGATTATATTTGTATCACTTTTTGTAGTATTTATAACCCTTTCCATAAATCACATGTGGACATATTTAATGTGGTCATTTTATAGAACCCTTGTTTTTCTTTGCAATGACCATCCTCTTCTAAAACCTCTATATAGCTAGGATTTATAGACCTCCCTTTTTGAAAATGTTTACAAGTCGCGCAAACTTTTTCGCTATAAAAAAACTTATTCATTTTCATAAGATTCCTCACTTTCTAGTACTTTTTACTAATAAATATATATATAATAATTATGAACTTTTAGTGAACAATGTTGTTAATTGTCAACTTTAGCCTTTTATTATGCTTTTTTTCTTAACTTTCTCAATATATTTTTGCTTATTATGATAATTTATAATATTTATATATTTATTTATTCTATGCTTCATACTTTATCTTATGTACTTTATTATAATTATTACCTGTTACTTTCGTTATATTCACTATTTATATTTAATTCCATCAATTAGCTAGATATCAAGGTATACATTTTATTACTTTGGATAGTCTTGAAATAAGACTTATCTTAATATAAAATATAATAGGATAATTCACAGATTATATATAAAATAAGAGTACAATAAGGATTAACATAGATGAAAAGGAGATTATATAGATTGTATAATTTTATAGAAGTTAAATATAAAGATATTGATACCTTTAGTAAAGAACACTTAAAAGGTCACATATTCCAAACCGCTGGATGGGGTAATGTGAAAAAGGATTGGATTCCTAAATATATAGCAGGATATGATTCCAGTAATAATATAATTTTATCTTGTATGATGATTTTAAGAAAAATACCTAAAATACCTTATTACATAGGTTATATACCTAAGGGTTTTGTCTGTGACTACAACAATAATGACTTACTTATAGAGTTCACAGAGTACCTCCGCGATTTTGCAAAATCTAATAAGATCGCCTTTATTACAATAGATCCTGATATCCATTTAAAAGAGGATGAAAAGCTAATCTACAACGGAGAGAAGATTTCAGGTTTTCTGCAAAGCCTTGGCTATAGTCATACTGACTCTATAAACTTTGAAGGAATTCAACCTAACTTTGTATTTAGGTTAGACCTTCCTATTGACGAGGATAAGGATGCTACAAAAAGGAAGGTATTTAAAAGCTTTTCTAGTAAAACTAGATATAATATAAGGGTTGCTGAAGAGCGTGGTCTATCTTATGAGACTTATGATAAATCTAATCTAACAGATGAAATTCTTGAAGAGTTTTATAAAATAATGGCAGTGACAGGATCAAGAGATAACTTTATAACTAGAAATAAGGAATATTTTAAAGAAATGATAGATGACTTATATCCTTTCTCAAAACTATATATGATTAAGTATAGTTATGAAAATGACTTTCAAAGACTTACTGAAAAGCTTAAGAAACAGCAAGATGCAAAATCTAGAGCCTTATTAAAGATTGAAGATATAAAAAAAGATCTTCAGTTAGAAAGCACTGAAGATAAATTAGAAAAGCTTAATAAAAAGCTTCAAGATAATGAGAATAAGTTAAGAGAATCTGAAAGGCAAATAGAAGGCTTTAAAAATAGAATGGAAGATATAAAGCCTTATGAGGGCAAGGAGTTCTATATCTCTGGTGCTATATACTTATATTATGGCGGCAAAGCCTGGTACCTTTATGGGGCCTCTGATGATGTTTTAAGAGATGCTATGCCAAACTTTCTTATGCAATATGCTATGATTAATGATAGTATAGATCTTGGCTGCTATTTATATGACTTTAGGGGAGTTTCTGGAGACTTAAATCCTGAAAATCCTTTATATGGGCTATATAAATTCAAAAAAGGCTTTAATGGAAAGTTTGTAGAATTCATAGGTGAATTTGATTTAGTAATTAAAAAGCCTATTTATAATGCTTTTAAGTATGCATTCCCTAAATTTAAAGAGATAAGAAGTAAGCTCAGAAATAGATAGCCTATAATCTTAAATATTTATAAGCAGAACCTTTATTAAGTTCTGTTTATAGATATCTTTTTACCTTCATCGATTGTATTAAAGAAGCACCTAGCATAACCCCTATAAACATTATTAAGGTTAACTTACTTTTAGATGTGAAATTGTCAACTCCAGCAACTATTAGCCCTAAACTGCCTATAATAATATTATATTTTGCATTAAACTTTATATAACCTTCTTTATCCCGAATATTTTTAGCGGAACTTGTCATCTTTTCTCTAAATTTCTTGTTAAATAAAACAAGTATGCCAAAGATTATAAAGAAGGTGCTGGTTATAAACATAACTACAGTTGTAGATTTCATAAATATTCCCCTTTTCTAATAATATATTAATAACATCTTTATAAGTATATCATATACTAATGTTATTAATATACATTGACTTATAAGAGAGATTGTACTATAATAATCTTTGTTAGCGGGGTGTAGCGCAGATGGGAGCGCGCGTGGTTTGGGACCATGAGGTCGCAGGT
>CAYYWN010000311.1:0-3095 GCA_964474485.1 uncultured Clostridium sp.
TATCTAACTGAGCTTCTGGAAGTGAAAAAGTTCCGTCACATTCTATTGGATTTTGTGTTGCTAGTACAAAAAAAGGTGTTTCTACTTCATATGTATTATTTCCCTCAGACACCTGATGTTCTTCCATGACTTCTAAAAGGGCAGATTGAGTTTTAGGAGAGGTTCTATTTATTTCATCTGCTAAGACTATGTTTGAAAATATAGGACCCTTCTTAAATTCAAATTCCATACCCTTTTGATTATAAATTGAAATACCTATTATGTCAGAAGGCGATAGATCTGGTGTAAACTGAATACGACTATAGCTTAAAGCTAAGGACTTAGCTAGAGCTTTAACTAGGGTAGTTTTTCCGACACCTGGTACATCTTCTATTAATACATGGCCACCCCCTATACCAGCCTTTAAAACATTTGTTATTTCCTCTTCCTTGCCAAGTATTACTTTTTGCATATTATTCAAAATTTTATTTATTAAATCTACTTCTCTCATAAATTAACGCAGAAATTGCTACCTCCCTTACTAATAATTCTAATTTTCCTTATATAAGTATATCATAAGATTCTAAGTAAGCTAAATTAGCTTTAACTCCTTCACTAGATATAATTAATTTTAAATGAACTTCAACTTTTTCCATTTTTAACCCAATATATATAATTTATCCTTTAAATATCATTATGGCCAACTACTTGAAACTCTAACCAAAAGTATAAAAAAATAAGAAATTCTTTATATCTTATATCTTAAAGAATTCCTTATTTAAATTAATAATTTATGGTTTTTTTGTTCCAACTCTTACTATTCCATCTATAGATCTATAGGTGTCATTAGATAAGAATTCCGTATCTATTAGTGTTCCATTTTCATAGATCTTTCTATAAACCTTAACTTTAGTACCATTTATAGGATTTTTCTCTACAACTGTTTGTCCCTCCGGAAGATTTGGATCTTCTACGTTTTTAACTCCTGCATTTATTGTTTCATAAACTTCAGATACCATTTCGTAGGTTCTTCCAGTAGATGCACTATTACCATATATGTTAAAGCTTAGCACTCTATCTTTACTAGTTACACCTTCTATATATATAGGAAATTTAAAAGTGTTTTTAAACTTATAGTCTAAAGAACTGCCAAAATCTACTGTAGCATCTAATCCAAGTGGCATATAACTTGTACCTAATGAATGATTATATCTTTCTACAGACTTAAGCCCAGTTCTTAAAACCGCTTGATATAGAGTACTTGATACCTGACATATACCTCCACCTAGGTCATCTTCAACTTTATTACCTACTATTACAGGGGCATTTCTATATCCCTTTGCCACTGTTCTTTTCCCCACTACATCGTTATAACTAAATATTTCCCCTGGCATAAGGAGCTTACCGTTTATGGCCTTAGTTGCAAGTTCTACATTAATAGCTCTGTCATTAGTAGAGTTATGCGAATATTTAGTTGAAAAAGATGCTATTTTCGAATTAATTTTATTTAACTCTGAAGCCTTTACAGTTGATTCTGTTTCATTTACTTTAGCTTCAACTTCAACCTTTTCATCCACTTTACCATTAATATTTGATATTATATCAGCCTTAAGCTTATCTTTATCTAGCTCATAACCAGGCTTATCTTCTGATACCTGAAAGCTTCCACTAGAAGTCATACTAAGCTTAGCATTTATAGGATCTACATTAACTTCTGTAGCAATTCCTTCTATAAACTCGTCTATATATGCTGGATCATAATTAAAATCTAATTCCATTTCCTTTTCAGTTTGATTTTTTAGCATTTTATATTTACTTAGCATTGGGCTATCTTTCCCATAATTAAAAGCTTCATCTACAACATCTTCTATATTATATTTAGATTGAAGCTTACTATAATCCATCTCATAGCTATTATCTAATACTTTTACAGATAACTTTTTATTTAAAATAGCCTCACCATAATTCTCTTTTAATAAATTTATGGCCTCTTCCTTAGTTTTTCCTGATAAGCCTATTGATTCTACTTTTACACCTGAATAAATATACTCATCCCAACCTAAAGTGTACTTATAAACATATCCCAAATAAGCTGATAATGATAATATAATTGCTAAAACCACAATTGATATAATTATAATAATCTTTTTGTTTTTATTTTTTTCTTCAATATGTTCCACTTGATGTTCCACTTGATGTTCCATTTGATATCCCCTTTCATATGCATAAGTATTATACTATAAATATACGTAGTTTAAAATATGATAGACTCATAATAATTAATATTTTATTTAAAGTTTATTTTTAGTTCCTTCATATATTATACACACTTTTTCTTGAAATTGTTTAATTTTTCATAAAATTTATGTTAGAATTTATATTAGGCACTTTTTTTAAAAAGGCAAAAATAAAAATCATTTTTTTGAAGTGTCTTATATTAAATATACACTAAGGAGTGATATTATGTCCATTAATTACAACAAAGACAGGCTAAGCTATTACTTAGAAAATATCTTAAAAATCTCAAGTCCTACAGGGTATACAAATAATATAAATGACTATCTAAAAAAGGAATTAACATATCTAAAAGCAGATTTCATAGAAACTACTAAAGGTGCTTTAATTGTTACTATAAAAGGTTTAGACGATTCTTATCAAAGAACCTTTTCTGCTCATGTGGATACCTTAGGTGCTATGGTTAAAGAAATTAAATCAAATGGTGCTTTATCTTTAACTCCAGTTGGAGGGTATATGATGACTGCTATAGATGGTGAGAACTGCACCATTGAAACATTAAATAGTGGTAGTTACACAGGTACTGTACAAACTATAAAACCTTCTGTGCACATAAGTGGAGATGAGGCTCGTGAACTTAAAAGAACTCCAGAAAATATGGAAGTTATCTTAGATGAAAGAGTAAACTCTAAATCCGACACAGAAAACCTTGGAATAAACGTAGGAGATTTTATATGCCTTGATACTAGAACTACCTTCACTAAAAAAGGGTATATAAAGAGTAGATATTTAGATGATAAAGCTAGTGTTGCAGTATTACTTTATACTATAGAACTAATGATAAATAGTAATATAAAACCAGCTTACACCACAAACTTTTT
>CAYYWN010000312.1:0-3088 GCA_964474485.1 uncultured Clostridium sp.
TGTAGCTTCATCTGCGGTATATATAACCTTTCCGTCTTTAAATATAGAAAGGCCTGTAGTACCACCACCTACATCTACAACTACCCCATTATCAATTTGCAATACGGCATTTGCAGCTGTTGGTTCGTCTTCTACAGATATAACTTCCATACCTGCGCCTTCAACTACATAAGAATGAGTCTTTATATCTCTTTCATCAGTTCCTGGTGGCACAGCTATTGCAGCCTTTGTAAGTTCGATCCCTATTTTATCTTCAATTTTTCTTTTAAGCTCTTTTACTATTTTAGTAGCTCCAATAAAATCTACAACTAAGCCATCTCTAACCACTTGTGCAAATTGCATTTCGCAGGCTACTGGCCTTTTTTTGCTATCTAAAACTACTATAACAATATAAGCTGTACCTAAGTCTACACCTACATAAAGTTTTTCATCTCTATTAACCTTTCTTGGCTTTTTTATTGAGCTTTCAACTTCTTTTATAATGGTATCAACTCTACCTAAATTCATCATAATTAACCTCTTTATTTAAGTATTTCACCACGAATATTCTTAACAAATCCGCATGCATTTGCTTCATCATAGTCTATGTGAATTACTGTACTAAATTTATCACTTACTCTAACGGCTACCTCATCAAAAATTAAGCTTCTATCACCACTGATTTTAACTTTAATAATATCTTTGTCTTTTACTCCATATTTTAATGCATCTTCTGGAGTTATATGCATATGTCTTTTGGCAACTATTACACCTTCTTCAAGTCTTATAACTGCGGTTTTAGTAGCTAAACTTACAGGTGCACTTTCTTTTATAGATCCTGACATTCTAATTGGAGCATTAACTCCTATTGAAACGGCATCACTTTTAGAAAGTTCAACCTGTGTTGTTTCTCTTACAGGTCCTAATACAGCAACATTTTGCATTACACCCTTTGGTCCTATTATAGTAACCTTTTCTTCACAAAGATACTGTCCTGGTTGGGATAAGTCTCTTGCTTTCTTTAGTTCATATCCAGGTCCAAATAATATGTCAACATCCTTCTTTGAAAGATGAACATGTTTTCCTGACGCTTCTATTAGTATACCCTTATTTTCTTGTTTTTCTTTTAATCTTTTTAAAACTTCGGCTATTATATAATTAACTTCAATATTTGATATTTCCATATTCTTCACCTCTTATTTGTACTTTCCAGAAACAACCTTACACATCATGACATAAAAACAACTACTAAGCCTATTCATGGCTAGAGCGATATCATTCCTTGAAAGTTCACCATCCTCGCTTTTGAATGCATTAAAGGCTACTATCTCCACTTCTCTACTTTCAGTTCTTAATCTATTTAATTCTATAACTACGTCTCCCATTTTATAACTTGGAGATATTATATGATCAGTATTTAGATACTTTTTAGGGTCATGAGAATAAGCTCTTAACTCTTTTTCATCTAAACCTATAAGATTAACCATTGGTAATGGTCTTTCTGTTACTTCACATTCTAATATTTTTCTTACGTAATCTAAAATCTCTTCTAAATCCTTTAGAACTAACTTTTCATCTAAATTCTTACATAAAATTTGTGCTCTTAATATTTTAGATTGTAGTGAATCAAGTCTACCCCTTAAAACTATTCTCCTATGATCTTTACATACTAGTTTATTTCCATTAAGCTGAGTCATGTGCTCTGGCTTATTTTCAAAGAAACCACCATCTATATGTTCATATCTAGGATTAAATACTTTTTCTTTGATTTCCAATGCATTTGAACTTTTAATAGTCTCATTAATTTGTATGTCATCGCTGTAAACCAATTTTATCTTTTTGTCTTGTAAGTATTGTTTTGCTGATGGAGTTATTATAACTCCCTTTTCAACTAAATACTCACTAACATTTTGATTTTTAAGTTTACTTCGAAGTGTGCTTTCTGTTAAAACACTCATTATTTCACATCCTTTATAAGATGTTTTATTATTATTTTAATCATGCCCATGACCAATAAAATATAAGTTCATGAGCATGATATAAAAATTTATAAAATATTCTTTTGTATTTTTATTTTATACTTCGAATTTTGGAAGTATAACTTCAACTTCGCTATGTGGTCTTGGTATTACATGAACAGATACTAATTCTCCAACTCTTTCAGCAGCAGCAGCTCCTGCATCTGTAGCAGCTTTAACAGCTCCAACGTCACCTCTTACCATTACTGTAACAAGTCCTGCACCTATTTGCTCTTTACCTATTAAAGTTACATTTGCAGCCTTAACCATTGCGTCTGCAGCTTCTATTGCACCTACTAATCCTTTAGTTTCTATCATTCCTAATGCGTTCATATTTGCCATTTTGAATTCCTCCTAATATTTATTATTTATTATTTTTTACTATCATTTATAATCTTAAGAAAGTGCTGATAATTGTTCAACAACTTTTCTTATTATTAGCTCTAATTGATCTTTAGACATTGAAGTTTCAGTTGCATTAACTTCAGTTGCTTTAGCTCCTGTAACCTCTTCTTGCTCTTTAACTCCAAAAGCAACTTTTTTAATGTTTAGTAGGTTTAAAGGTCCTATATTGTCAGAAGTTGAACTTCCTCCAATGGCTCCACAACCTAGTGTAAGTGCTGGAACAAGATTAGTTGTTGCTCCTAATCCACCAAAAGTACCTGAAGTATTAATAAGTAGTCTAGCTACTGGCATTCTAAGTGCAAAAGCCTCTATAACTTTTTTATCTTCTGCATGAAGTGTTGATGTGTGTCCTTTTCCTTCATTCATTAATATCTCTATACAAAGTTTAATTCCTGCTTCTAAGTTATCTACTGTATAGAAAGCTAATATAGGTGTAAGCTTTTCTCTTGAATAAGGGTTATTCTTACCTACTGTAGTTTCTTCAGAAATTAATACTCTAGCACCTTCTTTAACATTAAGGCCAGACATTTCAGCAAGTTTTTCTACACTTTTACCAACTATTTGTGGGTTCATAGTTCCATTAGCTCTTAGTATAAACTTTCCAAGCTTTTTGGATTCAACTTCATTTAAGAAGTAAGCACCTTGCTTTATAAGTTCTTCTTTAACAGCTTCTTTCATGCAACTTT
>CAYYWN010000313.1:0-3061 GCA_964474485.1 uncultured Clostridium sp.
AATGTTAAGTAAGTAGCATTTGATAAAAACTTAAACTTTTTATAGTTTCCTTTTTCTAGTGCCTTTTTTGCAAGTGAACTATTCCCTGATAAAAATGTGTACGTAGCTGTAATAACAAATTGAAATGCTACAGCAAATGGGAAGGATAGAGCTAATGCTGCATCTGTTGCCATTCCTGAACTTTTAAGAGTTATAGCCATTAATGTTCCAATGATTCCAGGTCCTAATTGATTTGGAGGTACTGTTCCACCTGCTCCAACGCCAAAACCCATAAAAGCTATTTCAGATACAGCACCCATTGCTAGTGCAGTTGGCACATCACCTAAAACAATACCTACACCTAATGCAAGTACTAAAGAACGATTTGTGTAAATACCTAAAAGTTGTCCTGATAAACAAAATCCAGTCCATAATCCTATTACTATCCCTTGCCAAAGACTAATTGTCATAATATTCACTCCCCTTATTAAATATTTTTATTTTAAATATATTTTGTTATATCTACTTGAGCTGTACCATCATTTCCAAGTGGAGTAGTTTTTGTATTAAATGTAATCCCATGATTATCTTTTAACTCTCTTAAAGCTTTCTTATCTTGTTCATCTAAATAAATTGATCTAGTTACCTTTTCCTTACCTTCTTTATTATGTATATTACCTATATTAATTTCTTTTATTTGAACCCCTCCAGCTATTAATCTTAAAGCATCTTCTGGGGTCTTGCATACTATGAAAATCTTTTGTTGCGGAGCTGCTTTACTAATAATTTCGCAGGTTCTTTCTATTGAAAAAAACCTCATTCCAATAGATTTTGGTACTACTGTACTCATTAATGTCTGTTGCATTTTACTAGTACTTACCTCATCATTTGCTACTATAACTAAATTAACACCTAGCGAACTCAGCCATAGTTGTCCTTGCCCATGAATCAATCTTTCATCTATCCTCATCATTTTAATATCTGGTACTCCCATTTTTAACACTCCTCTTTTTAATAGTTTTTACCAGTAAAGTTCCCAATCCTTATAAAATCTAATTAAAGCTTCTAAGTAAAAGTAGTCCCCCCATATATTACCTTCATCTACACCCTTTCCTGAGTGCCATGAATATACTCCATGAAGCAATAATGATTCTGAGCCCTCTTCTTTCTCGAAGGTATAATTATTTATTAATGATCTTAATATTGAATGCATTGCATATTTATAAGTTTCTTTATCACTATCTGTTTCAGGTAAATATTTATTCATCTCATGCATACCACATACAGCTATAGCTGCAGCAGATGAGTCTCTAGATTGTTTGTCGTTATCTCCAAATATTAAGTCCCAATAGCAAACATGATCTTTTGGAAGTCTATTTAAAAAATAATTTGTCATTCCTTTATATAGTCCAAAAACTTCTTCATCCTTAGTATACTTGTAGTTTAATGGCAATCCATAAACTCCCCAAGCCTGACCTCTAGCCCAGGATGACTCATCACTATATCCTTGTCTTGTAGCTCCCTTTATTGGATTACCTGTAACATTATCAAAATAAAATGTATGAAAGGCTGATGCGTCATCTCTTACTACATTATTGCAAGAAGTTATATAATGGTTGTATGCAATATTATAATACTTCTTATTCCCTGTCTCTTCAAATGCCCAATAAAGCAAAGGTATATTTAATAAACAATCGATAATTAATCTATAATTATCTTCTGCTCCAAGCTTTCCCCAAGCTTGAATAAACTTGCCTTTTTCTTGATATCTTATGGTTAGATACTCTGCTGCTTCTAAAGCTGCATTCTTACCTATTTCATTTCCGTCAATTTTATAAGCTGAAACACAAGATAGACTATATAAAAATCCCATGTCATGATGATCTACTTCTACTTTGTCCTCTATTCTTTTCTTGAAAGACTTCACATTTTTTTCTGCAAGGCTTTTAAATCTATCATCTTTCTTATATTCATAAGCAAGCCATAAAAGCCCAGTCCAAAATCCATTAGTCCATTCTATATTATCTATAATTCCATACTTATTATCAGTAGTAGCTGAGGTTGGATAATTTTCTTTAAATTTCTCCATATTTTTAAGTATTAATGTAAGGGAACTTTCAATGGCTTTCTCTACTTCTCTTTTAGTAAGTAATCCATCTTCTTTAAATCTATTTGGATTTTTTATTTCTTCAATAGCTATTTGTTTCATGAAAATCATTATTCCTTTCCTTCGATTATCTTAATATCCCAAAGCTTTGTTGTTCCATAACTTTGTATATCTCATCTTCACTTTGCACTATACTAGAATCACCTAAAATCGAATGTTTTAAAACTGCTGATGCTATCCCAAAGTTTATAGCCTTTTCTAGATTACTTTTATTTAAAAGTTCATATAAGACTCCTCCAGCAAATGCATCTCCTGCACCAACTCTATCAATTAAATCAAAAGTATACTTTTTACTAGTAATGATCTTTTCACCATCATATCCTAGAGAAATTAGAGAGTTTTTGGTAGAGGAATGATTTTCTCTTAATGTAGTCACTACATTTTTTACATTAAACTCCTCTTTCATATATTTAAAAACCTTTTCAAAGTATTTATAATCTATTTCACCTTCATATTCAAGTGGAGAATAATCATCTATTTCCTCTTCTTCAATCCATCCAAAGCATACCTCTGCGTCCTTTATTATTTCTTTCATAATATCCTTAAACTTACCATAAGAGCCAAGTAAACTTCTATAATTTAAATCTACACTTATTTTTACATTGTTTTCTTTTGCTACCATGATAGCTTCTTTTGTTATATTGTAGCATCCTTCACTTAGCATTGGCGTTATTCCAGAAATGTGAAACCACTCAGCATCTTTAAAGATTTCTTTAAAATCAAAGTCACCTTCCTTTGTATTTGCCATAGATGAATCTTTTCTATCATAAATCACCTTTGCATTTCTAGAAGCCGCACCTTTTTCAAGATAATATAACCCTAAACGCTCTCCTTCTTCAATTATATAACTAGTATTAACATTATTACTTTTTAAGAATCTTATGGCTCTCTTTCCCATATCATTCTTTGGTAACT
>CAYYWN010000314.1:0-3057 GCA_964474485.1 uncultured Clostridium sp.
GCATCTGCCTTACAAGCAGAGGGTCACAGGTTCGAGCCCTGTTGTGCCCACCATTTATAAAATTAAAATCCTATGTTTTGCTGGCATGGCTCAACGGTAGAGCAGCTGACTTGTAATCAGCAGGTTGTAGGTTCAATTCCTATTGCCAGCTCCACATGGAGGAATTCCCGAGTGGCTAAAGGGGGCAGACTGTAAATCTGCTGTCTACGACTTCGATGGTTCGAATCCATCTTCCTCCACCAAAAGACACGTATGTGTCTTTTTTTTTATTAAGATGATATTGACGTAATAAATGTAATATGGTAAAATTAATTATGGTATAAAATTATATAAGCTCTTATCAAGAGAGGTGGAGGGAAAAGGGCCCTATGAAACCCGGCAACCGGCTAATAAGCCATGGTGCCAATTCCAGCAGTATAACTGCAAGATAAGAGAGAAGCGAAATAAAGTCACTTCTTTCTTGAGGGGCTTTTTTATTATGTTTTAGAAAGGAGTGAAAAATATACTAAAGAAAATTTAGTATAGGAAAATTATGAAAAAATTATTTACATCAGAGTCAGTAACAGAAGGACATCCAGACAAAATGTGTGATCAAATATCCGACGCTATATTAGATACAATATTATCAAAGGATCCGAATGGAAGAGTAGCTTGTGAAACTATGGTAACAACAGGTATGGTAATGGTAGCTGGTGAAATATCTACGGACTGTTATGTTGACATTTCAAAAGTAGTTAGAAAAACTATAGAGGAAATAGGATATGTAAGAGCTAAATATGGATTTGATGCTGAAACTTGCTCAGTAATCACATCTATAGATGAACAATCAGCTGATATAGCTATGGGGGTAGATGAAGCTTTAGAATCTAAAAAAGGTACTAAAGAGGAGCTTGGAGGAATTGGTGCTGGAGACCAAGGAATGATGTTTGGATTTGCCAGTAATGAAACAGAAGAATATATGCCTCTTCCAATATCTATGGCTCATAAATTATCAAGAAAGTTGTCAGAAGTAAGAAAAAATGGAACTCTTCCTTATTTAAGACCAGATGGAAAAACTCAAGTAACAGTAGAATATGAGGATAATAAGCCTAAAAGAATAGATGCTATAGTAATATCTACTCAGCATAGTCCTGAGATATCTTTAGAACAAATAGATGCTGATTTGCGTAAATACGTAATTGAAGCTGTAGTTGAATCTAACTTGTTGGACAAGGATACAAAGTACTATATAAATCCAACGGGTAGGTTCGTAATAGGAGGACCTCAAGGAGATTCAGGATTAACAGGAAGAAAAATAATAGTTGATACTTATGGTGGATATGGAAGACATGGCGGAGGTGCCTTTTCGGGAAAAGATCCAACTAAGGTAGATAGATCTGCAGCTTATGCAGCAAGATGGGTTGCTAAAAATTTAGTTGCTGCTGGAGTTGCTGATAAAATAGAAATTCAATTAGCTTATGCTATAGGTGTTGCAAGGCCTGTATCTATAGATGTAGATACTTTTGGGACAGGAAAGATAAGTGATGAAAGAATAGTAGAAATAATTAGCAATGTATTTGACTTAAGACCTGCGTCAATAATTAAAGAGTTGGATTTAAGAAGACCAATATATAAACAGGTTGCAGCTTATGGACACTTTGGTAGAACTGATTTAGACCTACCATGGGAAAAGTTAAATAAAGTAAATACTATAAAAAAATATATCTAAGAATAATAATAAAAGTTAACCTGGATATTTTAAAATATCCAGGTTAACTTTTATTATTATTTAGTTTAATATATATAATCTATTAAAGAATTATCTTTCCATTAATTATAACCTTTTTAATATTTATTGCATCATCAAATAATAATAGGTCTGCATCTAATCCTTCTTCAATGGATCCTTTACTATCATCTACTTTGCAAAGTTTAGCAGGATTTAAAGTAACCATATTAATAATTTCATTTAAAGGGTAATCTGTATTGTTATAAACGTTTCTAACTGCCTTATCTAGAGTTAAAATAGAGCCAGCAAGAGAGCCGGATTTCAATCTAGCGGCTCCATTTTCAACAATAACCTTTTGTCCTCCCAAAGAATAAATCCCATCTGGCATTGAACAAGCCATCATAGCATCAGTCACTAATAATACCTTATCTAATCCTTTTTGTTTATAGGCAACCCTTAGAGATGGGTAACTTATATGAATTCCATCCGAAATTGTTTCGGTAGTTATAGAGGAATCAAATATTGCACCTACAGCTCCAGGATCACGATGGTGAAGTCCTGTCATAGCATTATAAAGATGAGTAGAATGGGAAATACCACATTGTATTCCTCTCATAGCTTCTTCGTATGTAGCTTTAGTATGCCCCATAGAAGCGGTTATATTATTATCCCGTAGATATGCTATAAGCGCGCAAGCACCTTCTATTTCAGGGGCTATAGTTACATTTACAACAGTATCAATATTATCACCTACTATATCTAGGAATGTTTGAAGATATGGATTTTCTACAAACTCAGGGTTTTGAGCACCAATAGCTTTAGGGCTTATAAATGGCCCTTCTAAGTGAGCACCTAAGATATTTGCTCCTTCGGTGCCTTTTAGTTTAGTTTCCTTGATAACTTCAAGAGCGTTTTTTATATCGCTTATAGAACAAGTCATTGTAGTTGGTAAAAAAGATGTAGTACCATACTTAGCAATGGTTTTTGAAATTATATTTAATGATTCATAACTGCTATCCATGGTATCGCGTCCTCCGGCGCCATGAATATGAACATCTATAAATCCAGGACATAAGTATAGCCCCTGCGCATCAATAACATCTTTTTCATCAGTATTCTCAGGATTTATAGATTTTATTTTACCATTATGAAGTAAAACTGAACCCTCTTCTATTCTATCTCTATATATTATTTTACAGTTTTTAATTAACATGAAATCACCTCAATAAGATATATTTTATATATCTTTATTATAGGACATCTTGAAAAAAATAACCAGTTAATATAAATTAGGATATATTTATTATTAAATAAGCAGTAATTAATAAATTAGTTTAACTTGAATTTAA
>CAYYWN010000315.1:0-3048 GCA_964474485.1 uncultured Clostridium sp.
TTTTCAATAAACTTCAAGGTTTCCTTAGCAACTTTTATCATATCTATATAATCTATATTAGATAAAGAATGATCACCATTAGGTACTTTAATAAGATTTATATCCATTCCTTCAGTGGTTCCTTTTTCATATAATTTTATGGATTGATTTATAGGCACTACTGAATCTTTTTCCCCATGTATTATTAATGTAGGTGTAGAATTTGAATGTATATAATTTATAGGACTTGCAAGTCTTAATAAATCCTCTTTATATATATTACTTTCACCTAAAAGGTTTTTAATAATACTTATGGAAGTTTCATTTGATGATTTAATATCACCTATATCAAGGTTTGTTGGACCAGAGTAATCTATAACATATTTTATATTACTTTTATATGAAGAAAGACTTTCGTCTCCAACAAAGTCATTTTCGTTACTATATGCTGTAAGTAAGGCTAAGTGAGCCCCGGAAGAAACGCCCAAGATCCCTATATTATCAGTGTTTATATTATAAAGATCCTTATTTTTATAAATCCATCGAATAGAATCCTTGCAGTCTTCCACTGGATCTGGAAAGCTTGAATCCGATGAAGATAGTCTATAATTTATGCTAGCTATAGCATAGCCTTTTTCTTTTAAAGTATTTACAATTGGAATAAAACCTTCATCAATAGATTTATTTCCAAATGCCCAACTTCCACCATGAATATAAATAATAAGGGGCCAATTCTTTTTGCTAGATTTTGAAGGTGCATAGAAATCTAGTGTTAATTCTCCTTGTTCTAATGTTTTGTAAGGTATATCTAGATATTCTTCACCTAAACGAACTGAGGATTCAGAAACTTTAGGATTTTTTTCGATTATTGTAATGAATTTTTTACTGTTTGTTAATACATAAGATAGTATAATGGGGAGTAGTATTAAAATCAGTAAGAGAAGTAATATAGCTGTCTTTTTATTTTTCATTTTTATCACCTACTATCTATACGTATTGAATAAATAAAACGTAACTATAAGTTGTGGATATAAATATTAAAAGAAAACTTTTAAGGAGGAGAACCATGGAAAATATGATATATTATTTTACAGGTACCGGAAATTCTTTGATGGTAGCAAAAGAAATTGGTAAAAGGTTGGGAAACTCTCAAATAATTTCTATGGCTAAAGCTATTAAAAACGAAGAAAATATGTCCAAGGCTCATAGAATTGGTTTTATATTTCCAGTATATTACAATGGAATTCCTGAAGTTGTAGAAAGATTTATTAAACAAATGAATTTTAAAGCAGAATATTTTTTTGTAATCGCAACAAGAGGTGGAGCACCAGCATTTGCAATAAAACAATTAGAAAGATTGCTTAAAGATAAAGAGTTAGAGCTTCATTATAGTCAATATCTTAATATGCCTGCGAATTACGTTAGAGTATATGATATGAAAAAAGAGGAAATAAATTGTAAGATTATAAATAAGGCTAAAGGTAAATTAAATGGAATAAGTTCTAGTATTGAATATAAATATATTAATAATGTAAGAAGTAATATTATATATGATAGTTTGGCTAATATAATATATAAATCTTGGAGAAAAAGATTAAAATATAAAGATAATAATATGTATGCTAATGAAGATTGTATATCTTGTGGGATATGTATGAAGATTTGTCCCGTATCTAATATAAGCATGGTAGATAGCGTACCTATGTGGAACCATAAGTGTCAAGATTGTATGGCTTGTATTCAATACTGCCCCGTAAAGGCTATACAAGCGGGTAATAAAACGGTAAAGAGAAAAAGATATAGAAATCCGGAGATAACATTACAAGAAATAAAAGATTATTTTTAACACTTAAATTATAGATTTAAAACCTCATCATACAATAAGGATATAATATGCTTATATTTTTAATGGGAATGCATTTTCACATTCCCAAAAGAAGATATAAGAGTTTAAATTGTATACTTCATATTTTTTATAACCAGTGATAAGTTTTTTCTAATTTTTATTTTAAGCTATTAAGTTATTTAAATATCTAGGAGGTTCTTCCTATAAGCTGTATATAAGTTTCTTAGTATATTCATCTTCTCTTCAAGTTCTAACTGAAGATCTGATACAGAAGAATAATTTTTATCTACTATAGATTCCTTTATTTTTGTAAATAAGCACTTATGGGAGTAGCTATCCTTCATTAAATAATGGCGTAATTCATTTATAGCCATCCAATTTGTTACATCTAAATCTAAAGCCTTATCTAAAGAGTGCAACATTTTATAAGAGCGTATTTCATCCATGTAGTTATTTATTATTCTGTTTTTTATTTCTGTAACCCATCTTTCTATAACAGAAATCTTAAAGCTATTTATAATTGAATCATTAAATACATTTCCCTTTTTCAATACCTCTATTTTATCCTGATATAATTCAAAAGCCTTTAAATTTTCGTAAACAGTTAAAGGTGCTTTACCAAAGTATTTTGTTCTTTCTTCTTCACAAAAGAATTCAAATACATCTTCCTCTGTACGATAAGCTCTTTCTTTTTCCAAGTACATAGAAGGTTCACCAGGTGATTTTGAAAGTTCATCTAATAAATCATCTTCATTTTTATTATTCTCTAAAGCATATTTTATGCCATCAATCATACTCATATATAAAACAGATATAGCAATATAAGTATTTGTATGTGGATTAGGTGAGCGAAGTTCAAATCTTGTAGCCATAGGATTCATAAGATCTCTTATAAGAGCTATTAAAATAGTTCTATTTCTTGAGGGTACTTCAATTGTAACACCCAAGGAGGTTACTATACATACAGGAGCTTCAAATCCTGGCTTAAGCCTTTTAAGTGAATCGTTAGTAGAAGATATGAATGGATTTATTATCTCATAATTTTTAAGTATACCCATAAGTGAACCATACCCTATAGAACTTAAAAAGTGATCTTTGTTAGATGCAAATAAATTTATAAGCTTTCCGTTTTTTAATTTAAGAGAGATACCTACATGAATATGCTCACCACTTCCAGCTACTCCATCTATAGGTTTTGCCAGAAAAGTAACATCAAGACCATT
>CAYYWN010000316.1:0-3040 GCA_964474485.1 uncultured Clostridium sp.
GTAGGTGTTACATTACTTTTTAAACACTTAAATAAAAGCAATTAATATTACTATTTAGAATAGGTACACTCTATAACAATGCATTATGAAACAGCTTCATGCATTGGGTTAAATAAAATAAACATATTAAACATCTCTAATAACTAAAAAGACTTTCAGCTAAATCTCTGAAAGTCTTTTTTTATTTTAAATATATTATATCTAAACTAGATTTTTATACAATAATATATTTATTATTTTACGTCTTTTAATCATTATTATCTTAAGATAAATAGCTTCCACCTATAATACTTCTTATAAATATTGGATGTATATATATATGCAATAAAATATCACCGTAATAATAAAGGGTATATTTATCATAGGTTCTTTTGTTAGTTCTAAGGTATCATAATTTTCATTAAAACTCGGATCAAAATTCCCCTTAGAATCTTCATTTGTATTTTGATGAACGTTAACCTTTCCGTTAACATTTAAAGAAGTGTTGTTATCTGTAGTTCTTTTTAGCAACTTTAACAATAACACTATTAATATAGTTGCTATTATAGCTATTACTCCAATTGGAATAAGTGCTTTGAACATTTCAAGTTTAGATGCTGTTTTAAGAGCTTCACTTGCTTCTTTAACCTCTGGAATGTTTAAAACTAATTTAGATAGTAATACTTGTGTTCCATTAAACATAAAATGACAAAACATGGTTGCATATATAGAGTTAGTAATTCTAACTATATAGGCAAACAATATTCCAAGTGCAAAGGCATATAAAAACTGCTGAGGATTCAAATGTATAATTCCAAATATAAAACCACTCATTAATGCTGCTTTTAGTGTGCTCTTTTTAGAGTAACCTGAAAGTACTATTCCTCTCATAGTTATTTCTTCACAAATTGCAGGCATTACAGCCATGACAAATATCATAAAAGGAAGGGAAAGTCCATCTAAAAGTTCGAATGCCTCTCCAACTAAATTTTCAAAAAATATATTAGAAACTCCACCTAAAAACCCTGCTACAGGCCAGCTTAATAATACTATCACTATTAATATAAGAATTTGTTCAAATCCTATTGCATTTAACTTTAATGTTTCTTTAATTGATTCCTTTGTTACAATGAAATATATTATTGAAGGAAGTATTAAAAATATTAATTGGGTTAATATCATTAGTGTTGGTAGTGTTAAACTCATAGCTTTAAATATTGGTACTAATAGCATTCCTCCAAGTACTTGTCCTAGAATAATTATTAGTGCAAAGGTATTAGCCTTTAATACAGGTTTCAATATTATCACCTAACTTTCAAAGATTTCCTTTAATTAAAACTTATTAATTAAAACTATTCCTTAATGTATATATTCTAATATGTTGAGCATAATTACATTAAAGAGTTATTTAAATACTTGTTTAAATTTCTCTTCCCTTTTTCATACAATTCCTAAAATTCCTCCAGTTTATAACTGGGGGAATTAAAAAATTAATTAATACAAAATAATTTATGTCTTTATCCATAACTTATTTATTTCTACTTTATTATCTATAACTTATTTAATTCTATCCTTAAAAAATTTAAAGCTTCCATAGTAGCTCTACTTCTTATTTTTTCTCTGCTTCCTTTTATATTAAGTTCCTTTACTAGAGTATTTCCTTTAATGTATAAACCTATATATACAAGTCCTACAGGTTTTTCTTCGGTTCCTCCATCTGGTCCTGCAATACCTGTAGTTGAAATACCGATATCTGCCTTAGCGGTTTTAGCAATACCTTCTGACATCTCTATTGCTGTCTCTTTACTAACAGCCCCATACTTTTCTAAGGTCTCTTTTTTTACTAAAAGCCTGCTTACTTTAGACTGATTTGAATAAGTTACAGCGCCTTCAATAAATACCTTCGATATAGAAGGAACATTAACTAACTTTGACGACAACATTCCACCAGTACAAGATTCTGCTGAGGCTATGGTAAGATTTTCTTTTATAAGCTTTTCAGCTACTATTGATTCTAATGTATCTTCATTCTCTCCATAAATATACTCAGGAAGTCTTTGTCTAATTTGCTTTTCTAAAGGCTCTATAAGCTTTTTTGCCTCTTCTTCATCCTTTGCTTTACAAGTAATCCTTAATATTAAGTCTATTTCTTTAGCATAAGGAGCTACGGTAGGATTGGTTTGGCTTTCTAGTATATCTTTTATCTCATATTCCATAGTAGATTCGCCTATTCCAAACAACCTAAGAACTTTAGAATATAATGTACAACCTGCTGTGTCTTTTAGATAAGGAACCACACTTTCTTTAAACATAGGTATTAATTCTTTTGGCGGTCCTGGTAATACTATTATTATTCCTCCATTCTCACCCTTCATTATTGCTCCAGGTGCCGTACCATTATTATTTTTTAAAATAATATCATCTTTTGGAAAGTAGGCTTGTTTTTTATTATTTTCAGTCATCTTTTTTCCTGTTTTATTAAAGTATAGTTCTATATTTTTTAGTTCATCTTCATTTAATATTAATTCTTTTCCTAAGTACTTTGCTGCTATTTCTTTTGTTATATCATCTTTTGTAGGTCCAAGTCCTCCGCTAGTTATAACCACATCGCATCTTTTAAAAGCTTCATCAAATGCCTCTAAAAGTCTTTCACCATTATCTCCTATAACTGTTTGGTGATACACCTCTACCCCAAGCATTGCTAGTTCTTTAGATAAAAACTGAGCATTTGTATTTAATATATCTCCAAGGAGCAATTCTGTTCCAACCGCTATTATCTCTGCTTTCATATAATTAATCTCACCTTTATTAAAATAAAAGGCAGATAGTCCACTTCCTTTCTTTATGAGTATATTTTATAAACATATGTAAGAATATTATATCATAATGAATTAAAGCTACCTACCATTTATAATTAAAATGGTAGGTAGTTATATAAAAAACTCTTCCCTGTATATAGGTAAATTCTATTAACTATATCTCTATACATTGAAGGAAGATGTTTATTCCATATTATTGTAATCCAAGTTTTAAAAATTGTTTTTGTTATGTTTTATTTTTT
>CAYYWN010000317.1:0-3033 GCA_964474485.1 uncultured Clostridium sp.
AACTACTTCTTTATTACATCTACCATAAGGATATGCTATGTATTTTACATCTTTATTTAATACCTCATTAATATAAGTCTTAGAATCTTTCAGTGTGTTAATCCTATCAGCTTTTGTAAGCTTGTCCAATTTTGCATGATTAGTAGTATGGCTTTCAATATCAATATTATTGAGTTGCATTTCTTTAATTTCATCTACACTAAGGTAAGCGCTGCCATCTAAATAATCTGTAACTACAAAAATGGTAGCATTTATTCCAAATTCCTTTAATATCGGGTAAGCATTATCATAATTATCTTTATACCCATCATCAAAGGTTATTGCTATAGATTTATCTTTAAACGATTTATGGTTTTTTAAGTGGTCATATACTTCATCCATACTTAATACATTAAAACCATTATCTTTTAGATATTTCATTTGCTCATAAAAGTTATCTTTGGTAACTTTGAATATTCTTTTATCATTATCTGTAATAGAATGATACATGAGCACAGGTATATCATAACCCTTTTCATTAAAGTTGTTTTTAGATAAAACTTGTCTTACCATAATTAGATTAATTACTATTAATATAATTATAAATTTAATCCATTTTGAGTTCTTTTTCATGAAAACCTCACTTTCTTGCATATCTATAATAATAGCATCTCTTATTTTCAATATAAATATTATATTAACACACAATTTAACAACTATCCTAATCTATTTTTTATTTTATGTAGAAGCACCATATATAAATGGTATATACTATTTATATCAACATTATAGGGAGGTATCATTATGAATTTAAACTGGAGCTTAAAAGAACTCTATACTTCTTTTGACAGCAAAGAATTTAAAGAAGATTTAAATGAGTTAAAGCTATTTATATCTAAAATAAATAGTGAAGTTAATTCCGACATAAATAGCAATGACATTAAGTCTACCCTTGAAAAATATATAAATGACAATATAAAGCTTGAAAACTTAGTAACGAACTTATACTCTTTTTGTAGCTTAACAACCTCGGTTGATACTAATAATTCTGAAGCTTTAAAAAATACAGAAATAATTCAAAAAGCATTAGCTGAAATGGCTGAAAGTGATTCAAATTATAAAAAATTCATAGGATCTATTGATAATTTGGATAATATATTAGAATCTAGTCCTTTACTTAAAGAACATGAGTTTATGCTTAAAGAAATTAAAGAAAACAGTAAATATGTACTAAGTGATAAAGAGGAATCTATAATAGCGAGAATGCAGACTACAGGCTCCTCAGCCTTTGATACATTAAAAGAGACTTTAGTTTCAAAGCTCATGGTGGACATAGAAATTAATGAAGACAAGAAAGTATTGCCGCTTACAGAAGTTAGAAATTTAGCTCATCACAAAGATAGTGAAGTTAGAAAGGTAGCTTATTATGCTGAACTTGAAAGTTACAGAAAAATTGAAGACTCAGCAGCTGCTGCCCTTAATGGAATAAAGGGTGAAGTTATAACTACTTCCAAGTTAAGAGGATACGAATCACCTCTTCATGAGTCTTTGATTAAATCTAGAATGGACATGGAAGCCTTAAATGCTATGCTTGATGCTATGAAGGAATATATTCCTCATTTTAGAGGATACCTAAAAAAGAAATCAGAAATTTTAGGTTATAAAAGCGGACTACCTTTTTATGAAATGTTTGCTCCAATTGGACAAGTAAATAAAACCTATA
This sequence comes from uncultured Clostridium sp., assembly GCA_964474485.1. GTDB lineage: Bacteria > Bacillota > Clostridia > Clostridiales > Clostridiaceae > Clostridium_L. The sequence continues at coordinate 1,703 of CAYYWN010000317.1, forward strand.
GCTATGATGAAGCAAAAGACTTCGTTGAAGAAAACTTCAGAACCTTTAGTAACAAACTTGGAGATTTTGCTAAAAGAGCTTTTGACGAAAATTGGATTGATGTACTTCCAAGAGAAGGGAAAGTAGCTGGAGCTTTTTGTGCTGGTCTTCCTACTATAGGAGAAAGCCGAATAATGCTAAATTTTGGAGGAAACCTTAGTGATGTAATTACTCTAGCTCATGAGCTTGGCCATGGATACCATGGTGATTGTTTACTTTCAGAGTCTATACTAAACTCTGATTACCCAATGCCTATAGCCGAGACAGCCTCCACCTTCTGTGAAACCATAGTTAAAAAGGCTACTCTAAAAAAAGCATCTAAAGAAGATGCTCTCAGTATTTTAGAAAGCGAACTTCAAGATTCTACACAAATTATTATAGATATTTATAGTAGATTTTTATTTGAAAAGAAGTTATTTGAAATGCGAGATGAGGCAGCCTTAACCCCTAAAGAACTTAACGAAATAATGATTTTAGCTCAAAAGGAAGCCTACGGTGATGGGTTAGATCAAGATTTATTACACCCCTATATGTGGATTTGCAAACCTCACTATTATTCAGCAGGATATAGCTACTATAACTTCCCTTATGCCTTTGGTTTACTATTTGCAAAGGGCCTTTATGCTGAATATCTAAAAAGAGGTAAGGAATTTATTCCTGAATATGATAAACTATTAGCACTTACAGGTAAAAATAGTGCAGCCGATGTAACAAAAGTTATGAATATAGATATTCATGATATTAACTTTTGGAGGAACTCTTTAGAAATAATAAAAAATGATATCGATGAATTTTTAAACTTATGTAATAACTAATATCTATAATACATTATATTTATTAGAGTATATTAGGTTATATTAAAATCCTTATATTCTCTGTTAATTCTATGAAATATGTAATATATAAAATAAAAAGAAAGCTTCAGCTACTTTAAGCAATTCCACTTAAAACAGTTGAAGCTTTCTTTATGCAATAGATTTATTAGAGTTTTAAACTTTTAAAACATTATTACCATAATACTCATATATAATTATGCTTTAATGATTATGATGTTCACCATTATGATTACACACTACATTTTTATCCTCTAATTCACCTTTTAAGTAAGCTAGTAGCACCTCTTCTATTTTCCCATTAACCCCTCTTATAACCTCTAAATTATTTTCTTTTAAAGCATTATAAGCACCAGCTCCTATTCCACCAGTTATAATCAATGAAACTCCTTCATCTAAAAGTAATTTTGAAAGCCCTTCATGATTATGTTGCAGTTCTAAAGCTGAAATTTCTTTCTT
>CAYYWN010000318.1:0-3032 GCA_964474485.1 uncultured Clostridium sp.
TAAATACATTTCTCCTTAACCTCTTATTTTCTTATGCCATAATAGAAGTAATATGGATGCACCTATTACTTCTATCATCTATAGTAAATAAAAAGGTTTTTTTAAAAATAAGGTTGGTGTTTTATGGATAATTCTATATTTAGAAGGTGATTCCTTTTACTCCAAAGGCAGAACCTAAAAGTGGAGATTTAGACTTTTCATAAATGTAAAGATTATCTTTATCTATAATAAGGGATTTGTGTACATAAACCCTGATATATTTATACTCATAGACTTTATAATCATTTTTATTATCTAAAGTTTTTAAAATCTCAATCCAGAGATTTTTTACAGAACTACTTCAACCAATATTTGATATTACTGTCTTTATAACGAAAAAACCATTTTTCTTTGTAGCTGCTTTTAAAGCGTTATCATCGATTATCATATCTACACCTCCGTATACTTATACCTGGCATAGGTATATTGTAGTTGCTTTTTTAACTTAAGTCAATATTAGTTAAAAAAAGTAACATTATTTACACAAAATCATGTTTACAATGATGCAGTAATAATATATACTGGTGTATATACACTAAGAATCTTTAAGGGGGGAGTACTTATGGACAATAAATTAGAGAAGATGGTGCTTACTGCTATATTTATAGCCTTTTCAATAATAATACCTATACAATTTGGATTTTTAAGAATTAATATACCACCATTTTCGGCAACTCTAGCTTCTCATGTACCTATGTTTTTTTCTATGTTAATATCACCAGCAAGTGCTATTGTAGTTGGAATTGGATCTGCTGTAGGATTTTTGTTAGCGGGAACACCTCTTCCAGTAGTTGCAAGAGCTAGTATGCATATTTTAGTAGGTTTTTTAGGTGCAACAGCTATAAAAAGAGGTGTATCATTTAAAAAGGTTGTAGTTATTACATCACCAATACATGGTATTTTAGAAGCATTAGCAGTGATACCTTTTGTTGGATTTAATGCTTTTTATATTTTAGTAGTGGTTATGATTGGTACCATGGTACATCATATGGCAGATGGAGCTATATCTTATATATTACTAAAAAGTTTGTCAAGGGCGATGAAAAGGGATATGACAATAAGTATTTTAAAGTAGTAATTAATAAATTTAATGATAATTTAGTATTAATGTATATTGAAAAAAAGCTTTTTTAATTTAGAATAAAAAAAAGCTTTTTTATTATTTATAGATAGTTATAATCTTTAGGATTTATCATAAGAAAATCCCATCTAAATCTAAAAATAACTGTACTTTAAATAAAATAAAATAAAGATATTTTATAATTCAAGTATAATATCATCTACGGTTCTTAGAGAGATAGAAAAGGTATCTTTTGCTTTATCAGAATTTATAGCTGAAAAGATCGGTCTTGTAGCAGTATTTATTAAGAATTTTTCAGGTAACTTAAGTATATTTTTATTGAGTTTTTTATTTTCTAATAGAAGATGTACTATATCATACTTTGAAGAATAATCTTTACTAGAAAGATTATATATACCATAATTATCTGTTTTTATAATTATATTAATGAAATGAGATAAATCTTTGATTGATGTTACATTAGTTTTTTCAAGTGAACAAAGTATAACAGGTGATGAGTTATCTAACATCTTTAACATAGAGCATTTATCAGCGTCGATAATCCAAGAAATTCTAATAATAAAAAAGTTATTTAAAAGAGTTCTTATTAAATTTTCACCCTCTAATTTAGTTTTACCATATATATTTATTGGATCACAGATATCAGTTTCAATGTAGGGTGAAGATTTATAATCTCCATAAACATAATTGGTAGATATATAAACTAGGGGAATATTAAATTTATAAGATATAGAAGCTATATTTAGAGTGCCTAAGGTATTGGTTGAGTAGGCTAAGGATTCGTTTGATTCACAATAATCCACATCTGTTATAGCCGCCGCGTGAAGTATTATATCAGGGTTTATTTTGTGTATAATATCATGGATTTCGCTTTTATTGGTTACATCAAAATCAGATTTAGAAAAAGAATATACCTCATGTTCATCCTTTAATGAAGTAGTTAAGTAGCTACCTATATTTCCATTGCCACCGGATATTAAAATTTTCAAATTATCACCTCATATATTTAATTTGTCTATAAAGGATATTTAGTTTAGAGATTTAAAAAAGTTTAATATATTAGTATATTTTACATCTTAGACTGTTATTTTTTTTATTATGCCTTATAATAATAAAAGAAGATTTTTTATACTCCTATTATTTATAAAAGCCATATTAAAGTATATGATAAGCTTATAGAAATTATTGATATATAATTTTAGAAAGTGATAAAACTTAGAAAAGAGGTGTAACATTGGAAAAACAGGATGAATTACAATTAGAAAGAAAAAAGTTAGATAATACTAAATCTTGGATAGAATATAAGATTAATTCTATTGAAAATGATAAAGAAGGATTACAAAAGAAAATATCTGAATTAAAAAAGGCTTCTCATGGAAGTTATAGTGAAGAATTAGAAACTACGTTAAAGTTATATGACATAGTTTATAAAAGTTTAGGTAACTATAAAGAAGCTTATGCAGAACCATACTTTTCTAGGATAGATTTTAGAGAGTATAGAAAAGAAAAAGAAAGTTATTATATAGGAAAGTTTGGACTTGGAGATATAGAAAAAGGAGAAGAAGTGGTTATAGATTGGAGAGCCCCTATAGCGGATCTTTATTATAGCGGCTCAGAAGGAGAATCCTATTATACAGCACCTATTGGAGTTATAAATGGAGATTTATCATTAAAGAGAAGATTTTTATATAATGAGGCTTATATAAAAGATATTTTTGATGAGGGTATAAATAATATAATAATAAGAAACCTAGAAGATACTTCTTCTGAAAATATTTTAGTAGATGAATTTTTAAGAATAAATTTAGAGAAGAGTACGGGAAATAAATTAAAGGATGTAGTAGCGACTATTCAGAAGGAACAAAATGCTATTATAAGAGCAGAAAAAAATTTCCCTATTATAGTGCAAGGA
>CAYYWN010000319.1:0-3016 GCA_964474485.1 uncultured Clostridium sp.
GTTTTAACCACCAGAACACAGAGGTTTTCTCTGTGTTCTCAACAAAATAATAAATGGTAATATAATAATAAAAAAAATAAATGCATCATACCCTGTTTTACAGCATAGAAGGGGTAGCGATACTGAGATCCTTTGCCGGGCTGAGAAAAAAGTCAGCGTTCAGATACCTTGTTCCGGAGCAAAAATTAAAAGAAGAGGAAAAAGAGTGCATAATAACTGCATTAAAGAAAACTGAGGATTTAAGAGAAGAATATCTTGATATTATGCAAGAGGACACAACTGTATTTTTAAAGGTAATGGATGCCTTTAAGATGCCTAAAGATAGTGAAGAGGAAAGAAGTTTAAGAAAAATAAAAATAGAAGAAGCTTATAAGTTAGCATTAGAAGTACCAAGAAAATTATCTGAAAAATGCTTTGAATTATATAAGTACATTGAGATTGCTGCAAGGTACGGAAATGCTAATGCAATTTCAGATGCTGGGGTTTCAGCCCTTATGATTCAAGCTGCTTTAGAAGGGGCTTCACTTAATGTAAAAATAAATTTAGCTAGCTTAGAAGATATAAAATTAAAAGAAACACTTTTAAAAGAGACAAATGTACTTATAAAAAATGGTTCAAGTAAAAAAGAAGAAATATTAAAGATAGTAGAAAGTAAGATAGGGTCTTAATATAATATAAATTTGGGGGATCATATATGGAACACGAAGATATAGGCAAAAAAATAATGAAAAAGTCCATAAGCTTAGAAGGTTTTATCTCTATGGTTTTATTTATTACCTTTTTCTCTTTAATGGGGAGACAAATGGGAACTTCAAATATGTTTAATACTATTATGAATACTTCTCATAAACTCTTATTAAATACAGTATTTTTTATAATGGGTATAGCTGTAATAGCAGGTGCTTTGGCAGCATTGCTATCTGAGTTTGGTGTTATATCTATAATTAACAAAATATTATCACCACTAATGCGTCCGCTATATGATTTGCCAGGTGCTGCAGCTTTGGGGATTGTTACCACTTATTTATCCGATAATCCTGCAATAATAACTCTTGCAGATGATAAGGGATTTAAGAGATATTTTAAGAAGTATCAAATACCTGCATTAACTAACCTTGGAACATCTTTTGGCATGGGGTTAATAGTAACTACATTTATGATGGGACAAAAGTCAAATGCTGGAGAAGATTTTTTTATAGCGGCTATTATAGGAAATATAGGTGCTTTTATAGGAAGTGTTATAAGTGTTAGAATAATGCTACACTTTACTAAAAGATATTTTGGTAAAGAAAAATGGGCATCTGAAGAGGTGGGTAGTGATTTAGACTCTTTAAAATATAGAGAAATTAGGCAAGGAAGCATAGGATCTAGGATACTTTCATCTATGCTTGAAGGTGGAAAGACTGGTGTGGACATGGGATTATCAATAATACCTGGTGTTCTTGTAATATGCACACTCGTTTTAATGATTACTAATGGTCCAAGCCCAAATGGTGAATATACAGGAGCTGCTTTTGAAGGTGTTGCTATATTGCCATGGATAGGCAGCAAGTTATCTTTTATTATTGAACCTTTACTTGGGTTTAAAAACCCAGAAGCTATAGCCTTCCCTATTACATCTTTAGGAGCTGTAGGTGCAGCAATTAGCCTTGTACCAAATTTTTTGGAAAGAGGATTAATTGGTGGGAATGAAATAGCTGTATTTACAGCTATGGGAATGTGCTGGAGTGGTTATTTAAGTACTCATGTTGCTATGATGGATGCATTAAAGTGTAGAAAGCTAACAGGAAAGGCTATTTTAAGTCATACTGTAGGTGGTTTATGTGCTGGAATTAGTGCCCACCTAATCTATACGTTAATATTTTAAACCTAATAAATAAAATTTTAAATAAAGGATAAAACCTAAAAGTTTTATCCTTTATTTTAAAGTTTAAGGAAGATCATCTAAAGACTTTAAAGTATACCCTTCTGATTCCCATTTAGTTATAAGTTCATCTAGTATATCTGCATTGGTTTTAGATACGGCGTGTAAAAGTACAATTGCTCCACTATGACTTCTTTTTAATATGGTTTCTAAAGCTTTTTCTTTAGGTGGTTGATTTTTGATATCCCAGTCATTGTATGCAAAGCTCCAAAATATAGTCTTGTAATTTAATTCTTTTGTATAATTTAAAGACAGTTCACTGTATTTTCCCATAGGAGGTCTAAAGTATTTAGCCATCTTTTTCCCTGTAAGCTCTTCATATGACATTTCAAGGTCTAACAATTCTTTATTAAACTTATCTTTGTCTTTAATTAAGGCCATGGAAGGATGACTACAAGTATGATTACACACTAAATGACCTTCTTCCACCATTCTTTTTATTATCTCAGGATTAGATTTAATATACGGTTTAACCACAAAAAAAGCTGCCTTTACATTATGTTTTTTGAGTACATCTAATATTTCATTAGTATACCCATTTTCATAGCCCTCATCAAAGGTTAGATATAGAACCTTTTCGTTAGTATCACCTACATAATAGGCATTGTATTTTTTTAAAAGATGTGAACCTTCTTTTGAAGGTTCTGGTGTAAGGCCATCGCTTCTTGGATTAAAGTACCAATTAAGTTCTTTAGTATTTAAATCTTTTTGTTGAACTTCATAAGTAGTATTAGAAGTATATTGAGATAATTTATTAGTATAATTTTTTATGGAACTAAAATTTGAGAAACTATTTAGTAGTATAGTTAAAGAAAATATATAACTAGCACAAATATTTAAGTTCATATTATCACCTCGATATAATTAAATAAAACTAATGGGAACATAATAATAGTATTAGCTATGTTTAAGTATAAATAAGTGTTAAAGTTATGGATTAATAGGCTTACATACCTTATATGCTACCTTTTGTAATAATACTTTAAAATTAAGGTTAAAAAATGTAAATTTTTAGTTTTAAAAGCTTTTGCTAAAGAAATATTTTTTATTTTTAAACTAATCAAGCAATAAGTTGAAATAAACCTATCCATA
>CAYYWN010000320.1:0-3004 GCA_964474485.1 uncultured Clostridium sp.
ATAGGCAAATCAAAGTATATAAATACAGACGAAGCTATTCCAATAGCAAAGGCTATTAAAGTTATATTATTAGGAGTTAAGTTTATATTTAATAAAAACTTCGCCACTAAATTTATTAATGGATTCACATATTTTCTTCCATATGTATCAAGCATATTTTCCTCCTAATTAATAATATTTATTTTATTAAAATTATATCCTAATATTACTTTTTCACCAACAAAAAATATCACATCTTTATTATAACTTTGTAATACCTCTACACTACAATCTTTAGAAATTTTTATACTTAATTTTAAGAATCCTTGTATATAAGATACATTTTCTATCTTACCTTTAATCCATCCATAATTCTTTTTTAATAATGGATCTTGTGGCAAGCATTTATATACCACACATCCTTCTGGCTTTATAGCTAAATATATTCCTTTATAATTCATATACTCATTTTTCATACAAATATTACTTTCATAATCCTTTTTTATTTTAGATTTAACTTCACCTAAACCTAAAATAAAATCTTTACCATAAAATATATTATCTTTTATATCACCATAAAATATATTATTAATTCCTAAAAACCCTGCTACAAATGAACTCTCAGGATTTTCATATAAATCTTTAGGACTTCCTACTTGAATTATTTTGCCTTCATTCATTATAGCCATTTTATCAAACAAAAAAAATGCCTCTTCTTTGTCGTGAGTTACAAATATAGTAGTTATCTTATGTTTACTATGTAACCTTTTAGTGAATTCTCTCATATCTTCTCTAAGCTTTGGATCTAACGCACTAAAAGGTTCATCCATGAGAAGAAGCTTTGGGCTACATACAAGCGCCCTTGCTATAGCACCTCTTTGTTTTTGTCCTCCACTTAATTGATCTGGATATCTTTTTTCCATACCATCTAGGTTTACTATATTCAATATCTCTTTAATTTTAATTTTCCTATGCTCTTTAGGAACTTTTCTCATCTTTAGTCCAAATCCTACATTTTCCTCCAAGGTCATATGTGGAAAAAGTAGCGATTCCTGAAAAACCATGGCAAGATTTCTTTTCTCCGTAGGAGTACTTACTATGTTTTCTTCCCCAATATATATATCTCCACTATTTAATTCTAAAAGTCCTGCTATAAGATTTAGCATAGTACTTTTACCACAACCTGACGGTCCAAGTAATCCAAAAAATTCTCCTTCATTGATCTCTAACCTAGGTATATTTAGATTAAATGATCTTTCGTTTGAATTTTTATTACTCAAATATGTTTTTTGTATATTTATTATCTTTACATTGTTCATAATACTTTTTATTACGAATTATATAACTAATTCTTAATAAAATTCCTCCAATCCTATTTGTTTTATTGTTATCTGTAATGCCTTTTTATAAATAAATCTAAAATCCAAAGTGAACTAAATGATAACAATGCAAATAATATAGAATATGCAGCACCAATAGACTTATCGCCTCCACTTATAAATGGAAACATAAATATAGGAAGTGTCAATATCTCTCCACCCCCTATAAACAAAGTTGTTATATATTGATTTAAAGATATAAGTAAAGTCAAACTAGAACCAGCTATAACTCCTGGTAATATAAATGGAAGTGTTACATTTAAAAATCTTTTAAATGTTCCTGCACCCATAACTTTTGCTGCATCCTCCCATTTAAAACCTAGGTTTTTATAACTAATCTCCAATGCTATAATCATATATGGCAAGGTGGACATAATATGAACTAATATTACTCCTACTGTATTTTCAGTAAGTCCAAATCCTATAAATGTTTTATGAATTCCCATAAGTATAGTTAATGGAGGAATTATTATAGGCGCTATAAGTATAAACTTTATCAGTTTTTTACCCTTAAATTCATATCTAGCCAGTGCGTCTGCTGCTGGTATTCCAATAATAATGTTTATAATATTAACTATAATAGCTATAATAAAACTGTTTTTTATAGCTATTATAGTTCCTGAGTATCCTGTAAATACATATTTCCACGGTCTTATATTAAACTCTACTGGCCATAAATCTGGCCACCTCCAAAAAGATGAGAAACTTACTATAAAAAGCAATACTATAGGCATAATGCCTATTAATATAATTGATAAAATAATAAATAACACTAAAATATTTAAAATCTTTCTTTTCATAACTAATTATTGTCCACCTTATCTTTATGCTTTTTATTAAAAAAGTAATAAACAGCACTAATAAACATTATAAATATAAATATTATTATATTTATGCCTAAAGCTATAGGCCTCTCAGAAAAGTCCCCCTTCATATACAATTCATAGGAATAAACCCCTAATGTTTTAGGATATGTCATTCCTAATAAATAGGGTACTTCAAAAGCTGAAAAAATAAAAGTAAATACTATAAATGTTGAAGTTCTAAGTGGTGCTATTAGCATAGGAAAAACTATCTCACTAAAAGTCTTAAAGATATTTGCTCCAAATATCCTTGCCACTTGTATCCAATTATCTTGAACTTTTAAAAGTACAGGATAAAGCATAAGTACTATAAAAGGCGTTGTCTTCCAAACATATGCGATTATTATTCCAATTGAATTTTTATCGTTAACCAATATGGGGAATTCAGACATATCAGCTATAAGTCCAAGATTATAGCATAATATAGATACCCATCCACTTTGAGTTAAGAATAAAAACATAGCATAAGCACAAGTTAAATAAGAAAATAACATAGGTATTTGCAAAAGTCTCCATAATAATATAGATTGTTTTCTCTTTTTTTCACTTATTAATAAAAATAATAGTAAAGTTATAAGAATACCTAAAATTGCAGATATTATTGTACTTACAGCTGAAATTTTAATAGTAGCAATAAAAGAATCCCAGAAGGCTTCTGACTTAAACAGCTTTTTATATACTGAAAATGAAATACCTTTATTTCCATTAGTGTTTAAAATAAAAATGCTTTGAAATATACCTTGAAATATACCTCCTACCATTAATACAGCTACTAATATAAAG
>CAYYWN010000321.1:0-2998 GCA_964474485.1 uncultured Clostridium sp.
AAAAAGCTTCTCTATTTAATTTTATTTTATTTTTACATTCATGGCATAAAAAATATCCCTGCAATCTTTCTTCTTTGCATAGTAAACAAAATGAACCTTCTGGAAACACAATAGATAAACTACAATTAATTAAATATGTTAAATGCTTAACTAAAACCTTTGATTTAACCTTTATAACTTCTTTTAGCCTACTATCGTTAAGCTTATATATCTTTAAACTTTTTTTATCTAAATATTTACTAATCCTTTTTCCCATGCTACCTTATTGAAGTTTCTAGTTATGGCCTTAGCTTTCTCCATATCTACAGTAAAATTATTTGCAAGAAAAATCACTTCAGAGTTGCTAAATCCTTCCTTCATACCTACCTTTCCACATATATAAGTTAACTTTTTATAATCATATCTTTCGTCATCTGCAAAATACACTATTATATCTAAATTATTGACTTCCATGTGAAAAGTATTCATATTATCTATTACTATTATTATAGGTTCATCTCTTATCTTCAATCGTTTTTTAATTATATTTACATTTGACTCACTATATAGTATTATACTTGTTCTTATATCTTCTCTTAAATGTAATATTTGTTTATAAATTTTATCTGCCTTTTGTTTATCTGGTGCATATAATATGACCTTTCGCCTAGATTTTACAAACCATTTCATGTAATCATAAATCATATAAGGTATTTCTTTATTTGTATCTATTTTTGTTGTAATTATTCTAGGCTCTATTATAGGAATATCCTTTGTATTCTTTGTAACTTCTATTATATCTCCCTCTTCTAAAACGGGCTCAATAGAAGAAACTATATACTTTTCAGATTTAATTTTATAAATTAAATTTTTTATATCCTTTACTTGGTATTCTGAATAACAGCTAATATCGTCATATATTACGCAATAAAAGTTATCTTTTATTAGATATGCACTATCATAATTAGTTATTATTAAAAGCTTATCTTCTAAATTGGTATAATTTCCTCTAAAGTAACAATAACTTCTAAACGAAGTTATTGTTCTTATTTGCTTTAATAATGAGATATCTTTTATATCTTGATTAGTTATATACAAAACCTTTTTATTCTCTCTAATTAGCTCAAGTATTATTTCTAAAAAGGTTAATGAATTATTGTAAGGAATAGAAACCACATTTAGGTACTTTTTATTTTTCTTTACCCATTTCATAACATTTTGATCCGTATGTGCATCTTTTATAGATTCATTCTTCCTTTTAAAAACTTTAAATATGGACATTTATGCCCCTCCAAATCTATTACCATATATTTATTATTTTATTGCTCATTAAAAATTTCGTTAGAAACTGTATCTTTCATCCTCCATTTTAATGAAGAGAATCTCTCAAAACTTCTGTCATTTTGAACCATGTATTTAAGTGCCTTAACAGAACCTGTTAGTACCACTAAAGTCTTAGCCCTTGTTATTGCTGTATATAATAGATTTCTATTCATAAGCAAAGGCGACCCAACAAATATAGGCATAATAACTACTGGAAATTCACTACCTTGGCTCTTATGTATAGTTATTGCATAAGCTAAATCCAGTTCATCTAGATTTATATTTTCATAAATAACTTCTCTTTCTTCATCAAATATAACTGTGAGAGTATTATCCTCTTCGTCAATATTTAAAATAAATCCCATATCTCCATTAAATACCCCAAGTCCTTCTTTATCACCATAACCATCTACCCTTATCCACTTTAGAGAATAGTTATTTTTAGTTTGCATAACTTTATCTCCTACTCTAAAAATTGTGCTCCTATATTCTTTTTCCTTTTTATTTTCTGCCTTAGGATTTAGCACTTCCTGCAATTTAGAGTTTAAGCTTATAATACCTAAAGGCCCTTTTTTCATGGGTGACAAAATTTGTATGTGTTGATGCTTATTCCATGAGTTATTGTATTTTGGTAGCCTTGTATTTATTAATTCTACAACTGTATTTAAAATGTTATCCTTGTCTTCTTCCTTTATAAAAAAGAAATCTTTATCTCTATCATTTAATATTGGAATTTCTCCATTATTAATCTTATGAGCGTTAACTACTATCATACTTTCTTTTGCTTGCCTAAATATGTCTTTTAACCTTACGACTTTTACACATTCACTTTCTATAAGATCTTTAAGAACATTACCTGCTCCGACAGATGGTAATTGATCCACATCCCCTACTATTATAAGTCTAGTACCTAAAGATAAGGCTTTTAAAAGATTATTCATAAGTAGGACATCTATCATAGATGCCTCATCTATAATTATAACATCACACTCTAAAGGTGATTCTTCCCCTTTAGAAAAAGCCATCTCTTCATCATTGAATCCAAATCCAAGTTCTAATAATCTATGAATAGTTTTAGCTTCTCTCCCCGTGGACTCTGTCATTCTTTTTGCAGCTCTACCTGTTGGCGCAGCCATAACTACACTCATACCATTCTTATCAAATATATCTAGTATACACTTTATTATGGTAGTTTTACCTGTTCCAGGCCCCCCAGTGATTATTTCTACGCCGTTATCTATTACACCTTTTATTGCTTCTTTTTGTGAAATAGCAAAACTCATATTGTTTTCTTCTTCAAATTCTTTTATTTGTTTGTCTATATTAACATCTATAGTATCAAAACTTGAAAAAACTATAGAAAGCATAGATTTTGTTATGCCAAGCTCTGCATAATAATATGGTAATGTAAATACACATTCTACACCATCTATTAGTTCAACTCTAACCTTACCGTCAATAACACAATCAAATATGTTTTTAATTATTAAATCTTCTTTTACTGTTAATATTTCAGAAGCTCCTTTTATAAGCTCATTTTTTGGCATATAGGTATTTCCTAAAGCACAAAATTGATTTACCACATGTTTTATACCACTTTGCACTCTAAACTCTGAATCTATCTCTATACCTAAACTTCTAGCTATTTTGTCTGCAGATTTAAATCCTATTCCTGAAATTTCCTCAGTTAATATGT
>CAYYWN010000322.1:0-2971 GCA_964474485.1 uncultured Clostridium sp.
CAATTAATGCAGCAGATAATAATTGCGCTACAAGTATAATCGATATACAATAGGTGGGTCCCATAGATGAAATTCCCTTCATTACGGTATATATTATAAGAACACCTAAGATACCTCCTAAAAGATATAGTTTATTTACTGACTTTATTTCTTTTATATTACCAGAGCCTAAAAAGCATATTAGTAAAATGGTTAATATAAGCCCACTACCTTGAACTATTAGATTTGTTTCTAAAAGCCCTATTTTTTCTCCAAGCCTGGTATTAAATACACCTTGTAGACTCATAGCTATTCCAGCTATTATTGAAAATATTATACCTAACATAAAAATCACCTCTATAAGTATTATTTCCAAAAATAAAAAAAAAACTCTACCAAAGGTAGAGAAGTTATTTCATAGTTATTTAATTTTTTCATTATTAGAGGTATTTTTTATTATGTAAGAACTTTCTATTTGATTTAAAGAAAAACCTAATCTAAGACCTAAACTTAAAAAATCTTCAAAAAGTGTGGTGTAGTGATCTTTAGAAGATGTGACAATTAAATCATTTATATCCACATATAAGTTTAAAAATTGTTCTGAAATGTTATAATCATTTGGTTTAAGTCTTGGTGAAATATTAGTGTAAAGTTTATCTAGACCTAAAGTTAATATTAGATGAAAACAATCTACATAATAATCTAATAAGACACCCTTTTTAGAAGGTTTTGCATTGGACCAATATTCAAAGCTTTTAGTTTCATTAGCAAGTTTACCTAGTTCTACTAATAGAGCTAAAAACTTTTTTGAATTAAGGGTACTTTCATCTAAGTTTTTGGAAATACGTATTTTTTCGTTTAAATCCTTTTGTAACTTAAATAATTGCTGTAAATTCATAACAAAGCCGCCTTTCTTTCAATAGCAATTTTCTCACTAATATATTGTAACTAATTATCACAAAAATTGAAAGTTTCAGAAAACGATTCCTAAAAGAAAAGTTATAATTATTTATATTTTGGGTTAAATACTAGGGTAAAAAGGTTTTTAATGGATAACTCTTTATGAGCATATCCCTTTTATTGTTAATTGGTTTCCAAAGTTCTATTCTTTCTATTTTTGCCAACTTATAGAAACCATCTTGTTGAGTTCTAAGACAAGCATTTAAAAATTCACTTTTTGACCATTCTCTTGAAGCAAAATTTGTATTTGCAAGAGATATGTGTAAGTCCCAATTAGAGGTGCCTTTTCTTACATTAAAGCCATTTATTTTCAATTTATTATTTATGGTTCTGTTTAATCTCTCTATATATCCTTTATTTTCAACTTTTAGATTTACAGACTTATAAGGCTCATTAAAACATATTACATCATCTATTTCTACTTTAAATTGCTTATATGATTTTAAAATGCTTTTAAGAATTTCATCTAATTTATCTACATCCGGATCCTCTATAACTTCTAAAGTTATATGTAAAGTGGGAAGATTTTTATATAGATTGTATTTTTTGCTTATGTTTTTTTGGATACCTTCTATAGATTTATAGGAATCTTCATCAAATAGTGCTACTAAATAATATTTCATTGTTATCCCCCAAATTATATATTTTAATTTATATTGTTTAAATACGACGTTGTAACTTTAACATTTAAAAAATGCATCAATATATAAACATCATAATGTTAGAAGTTACTATTATTATATTTTATATTATATCATATTGATATTAGCGTGAGTAACATATTAATTTAGTAAAATTAATATGTACTTGAATAATAAAAGATATAAATACAAATGATATAATCGTACAATTAGAATAATGTATAAAATAAAAGGAGCGGATTAATGTGGAAATTAATAAGAGTATAGGATGTAATGTTTCGGAATGCAAATATCATTATAAGAAAGATAGCTACTGTACGTTAAACAAAATTGAAGTAGTTAAACATGAGCCTATGGCGAAGACAGTTGAATGTACTGATTGTGGAAGCTTTCAAACTATGAAATAATATTATAATGCAAGGAGACTAACACTATAGAATTTAATATGGAATTCTATCATTGCATAAGACTTACAGAAATTGATTACAAAATAGAAAAAATTATAGGATAATGTAAAAAAGAACTATTATGATAAAGTTAGTTTAATCATAATAGTTCTTTTTATTTATAGAGTTAAAATTAATTTTTACACAGCTTAATTTTAAAAGGGTTAAATGAATTAAATGTTTATTCATTAACTTCTAAAATGTGCTTGTATTATTGAATAGTTATGGGTAGAATATATTCTAGATAAATTTAAACTAAGATGATACTATTTTTTACATCATTTCGAAAAAGGTATTAATATTATAACAACTTATGCTATAATAAAAGTTATGAAATTAAAATAAATTTAAATATGACATAATAAATATAATATAGACATCTAGAGCATGAATTTAGTGAAAAACTTAAGAATTAAAATGCAATTATATTAAATGAAATTGACTTATTAAAAATAAACTTAGAATTTTGTGAGAAGTTCATATAAAAATGATAAATAAGGGTGAAATATATGGAGAAATTAGTAGTACACGGAGGAAATAGACTTTTTGGAGATATTGACATAAGTGGAGCAAAAAATGCAGCGGTGGCAATAATACCAGCGGCTTTAATGGCTAGCGATGGGGCCTGTCACATTGATAACATACCTAGTATTGAGGATGTTCACTGTTTAGAGAGAATAACAAAGTCTTTAGGATGTAAGATAAAAACTAATGTTAATTCATTAGATATAGATAGTTCCGAGATAACTAATTTAGATGCTTGTACTGAGGATGTAAGAAGGATGAGAGCATCTTATTACTTTATTGGAGCTTTACTTGGAAGATTTAAAAAGGCAAGAGTAGAACTCCCAGGAGGATGCCCTATAGGTGTGAGACCTATAGACCAGCATATAAAAGGATTTGAAGCTCTTGGTGCTAAAGTTAAGATAGAACATGGAGCTGTAA
>CAYYWN010000323.1:0-2958 GCA_964474485.1 uncultured Clostridium sp.
CAATTATCTTGAAACATAACTCTTCCCATAGCTGAATGTTTAAATTCTTCTTGTGGAACTCCCATAAGATAAGCTACTGTGGGCATAATATCTATCTGCCCACCTACATTATTAAAAGTTTCCCCTTCAATATCCTGATTATATATAATAAATGGTACTTTCATTTCTTTTTCTAACCATTTTTCATTTTCTACATCTAGACCCTTTAATTTATCTTCATAAAATTTATGTACACCTGTATGGTCACCATAAATAACAACGACGGTATCATTTAACATGTCCTTATCTTTAAGTATATTCATAAAGTTTCCTATTTCTCTATCTACATAATTAATACTTTGAAAAAATTTACCTAATACATTTCTATCTAACTCACTAGGTAAATTTAAAGCCTTCTTATCCTCTGGTAAATCAAAGGGGCCATGGCTTGTAAGTGTTGCCATATGTAAAAAGAAAGGCGTATCTTCTTTTGAAACTTTATCTGATATCTGATTAAATAAAGATCCGTCAGAAAGTCCAGACCCTATTATATCGTCTAATTTATAATCATTAACATCAAATATTTTGTCATATCCTAAGGCCTTATGATTATGAATCCAATTCCAGTTTCCACCCTTTTCCGGATGAGTAGATATAGTATTATACCCTAAACCTTTCATAAGATATGGCATAGAATTATATTTATTAGAAGCATGATCCATATAAGCTACACCAGATTTTAATGGTAATATAGATGTATTACTAATGAAGTCTCCATCAGCGCTGGTTCCAGAGCCTGTCTGCTCATATATATTATTGAAATAAAAAGAGTTTTTAACCATTTCATTTAAATTAGGGGTTATCTCCTGACCTTGAACCTTTTCTCCTATAACAAAATTTTCAAGGGACTCTACTTGAATAAATATTAAATTTTTTCCTTTAAGCTGGCCCTGATATTTCTTGTTTTCATCTTTATAATTTAGTAATCCTTCTTTTTCTATATACCAATCATTTATATCCTTTTTTTCCTCTTTAGAAAGTTCTATAGATTTTGAATCATTAAACTGCCTAATACCATCAAAGAAATGGTATCCTATAGGCGATAAGTTTGACATCGTTTGGAATGGATACCAAGAGTTCCTAAAAAACATAATATTACCCTTGCTTACATCTTTTACATCTATAATGTAGTGATCACAACCTATCTTTGTAACAGAAAGTGACAATATAATTAAAAATGCTAATATATTTCTTCGTTTATAAATGTTGTCTCCTTTTTTCTTATTATATTTGTTTATAATAAAAGGTATATCCATTACTAATAAAATATCAATAAGCCTTATTTGAATTAAACTTCTGTTTAAAGGATTAAAGATATCTTTATTTTTAATAAAATAAAAAGATAAAAATGTTCCATAGTTTCTGTAATAAAAAAGATCTAGAAGCAATAAAATTGTTATAAGCATATGAAATATTATGTAATAAATTCCTCTGTTTTTCTTTAATAAAAATCCTATGCTTATAAATATTAAGAAAAACATAGCATGAGAAACAATAGGTCCAAGAGTAAAATAGACTCCAATTAAGTTAAACCTAGAAGAGTTTTTACTATTTACAATACCTTGAAATAAAATATATTTTATAATTAAACAAAAAAACGTAAATGATGCAATTTTATCTCTTTTAGCCCATATCACTTTAATATTTTCCTTATTAAAAATTTCTTTGGTTTTAACAATCATATTCATAGTAATTCACCCTCATTCTTTATTAAACTATATTGATTCATAAAACTCCCCCTCATATAATTAATTTTATACTTAATCATTATTATTTTTAAGAATCTACTAACTAACTATTGATTATACTATAAGTACTAACCTAATAAAATAAATCTTCATAATATGTATTAATTTTTAATTTAGGAGCGTGATTTAATGGTAAATAATTTAGAAAGACATATGTTTTTAGGTAGCAATAGTTCTGAAGGATTCTTTTCTTACTTTCAATATGTATTATCTCAAAAAGAAGCTAATAAAATCATTTGTATAAAAGGCGGTCCTGGTACAGGTAAATCTTTTATGTTAAAAAAGGTAGGCACATATTTTAAAGAAAAAGGCTACACTGTAGAATTCCATCATTGCTCTTCAGATGTTGATTCTCTAGATGGAATCGTTATAAAGGAACTTAAAGTTGCTATGATAGATGGTACCGCACCTCATTCAACTGACCCTAAAACCCCAGGAGCTGTAGATGAAATATTAGATTTAGCTAAATACTTAGATGAAAATAAAATAAGGGGCGAAAAAAAAAGAATAATGGATATAAGTAAAGAAGTGTCCATATATTTTAATCGTGCCTATAAATATCTTAGAGCTTCAAGGGTAGTATTTGAGGACTTAGAATCTTTAAATAAACTTGCTTTGAATGTTTCAAAACTTAATTTAATTAAGGAAGATTTGAAAAATAAGTTATTACCTATGCAAATATCTAGTGTTGGTACATCAAGGCATCTTTTCGCCACTGCATTTACTCCTACTGGTATAGAAACCTTTGTTGATACACTTTACCATGGATATAGCTTTGTTTATGTATTAAAGGGTGGTGCTGGTACAGGGAGTAGAGAGGTTTTGAAATATATTTATGAAGAGGCAATTAAAAGAGGACTTTATGTCGAAGCCTTTCATGACCCTTTTATACCTGAAAGATTGGAGCATATATTAATTCCTGACTTATCCGTTGCATTACTAACTTGTAATGAGATAAATAAAGAATTTTTTAAAGAAAACTTAACTGATATAGAATTACAAATAGACATGAATATGATCTTAAATAAAGACATCTTAAATAAGTACGAATGTGAAATAAAATATAGTGAAGATCTTTTTTATGAGCTTTTATCAAAAGCTTTAAATATATTATCTGAGGTTAAAGTCATTCGAAGTACCTTAGAAGATATTTATATAAACAGTATGGACT